>JBAWGU010000570.1:0-10535 GCA_049593215.1 Pyrinomonadaceae bacterium | reverse complement strand
TTTCAACGCACGGGCCGGAGGCGGCGATGATTTGCGCGCCGCGCGAGCGGTGCTTGAACCTTTCCGCGCCATGATTCACGCGTCGCTCACGCGACGCGCGGCGGTGTTGGACGGTGTTCCCGGCGTTGAAACGCCGGGCTAAATTCAACCTGCCGCTCACGCGGCGGGAGCAATGGAAAGCTCATGTATTAGGCATAGACTTCTGATAATTTGTTTACTGGGAGAATTGAATGGCGTCTGAAATGAGAGAGTTGATTCTGGGTGGTGAAGGGTTGATTGGAGCGGCGCTGGGTGGAGCGTTGCGCGCGATAGGCCACTCGGTCGTGTCGCTTGATCTTAAGAGCGGATGCGATCTGCGTCGTGATTTTGACCACGCTCCGTTCCGAGAGTGCGACCGCGTCTGGTTCCTCGCGTGGGACACGGGCGGGGCAAAATATTTAGAGTCGGAAGATCGCCAGCACGAGCAGTATAAAAATAATTGCGAGCTATCGCTCAGGGTCTTTGATGCGCTCGCGCGCGCGAAGAAGCCTTTCCTTTTTACGACCTCGCAGCTTGCAGGTCTGCCCAACGCCTACGGGACGACGAAGCTGATGGCATGGCACTGGACCACGCACCTCGGCGGCAAGGTCGCGCGTCTCTGGAACGTTTACGGCTGGGAGCATCCTGACACAAAGAGCCACGTCATCACAGACCTTGTGCTCTCCGGTCTGGGTGGCCGCGTTCGTTGCATGACGACGGGCGAAGAGAAACGGCGCTTCCTGTACAAGACGGATTGCGTCGCCGCCATCATCAAACTATTCGACGGGCCGTTGCAGACGGCGGAGATTGCCGGAGCGGAGTGGGTTTCGATTCGCGGCGTGGCGGAAGAGGTCGCGCGACAGTTGAACGTGGAAGTAGAGCTTGGCCGCGCGCAAGGTTCCGAAGTTCCGGTTGACCCCAAAGAGTTATTGCCTGACTGGGAGCCGAAGGTCTCTCTGCGCGAAGGTCTGTCGCAAGTCATCGCGGAGGCCCGCACCTATCTTGCCGGACGCAACAACGTCGCATAGCTGGTCCAGCGTTTGTAAATTACGAGGTCTTTCTTGCGGCTACAAAGAATCACGACAAGCTATCCAATCTATGTCGAGCAGTTTTACGACCGTCGCCCCGGTCTGGTGAATCAGCCCTATGCGGTGCAACACTCGGCCCTGCTTGAGGACAGCAGCGACTGGGCTGATTTCTGGTCGGTCGCGCTCGGCAAGCTCGGCTATGAAGCGGTTGATGTATTCTCAAGCATGAAGCCGATGCAGCAGCGTTGGGCGCGCGAGCATGAGACTGTGTTTGACGAAGCAAACTGGTTGCTGGAGATTACTGCCGCGCAGGTCAAAGCCTTCAAGCCGGAGGTTCTCTTCGTCGTAGATTACGTCACCTTCACGGCCCCTTTCCTGCGTCGGCTGAAGGCTGAATGCCCTTCCATCCGTCTGGTCTTAGGTTGGTGCGGCGGTCCTTATAGTGATGCGTCGGTCTTCCGTGAGTACGATCTCATTCTTTCGAGCGTCCCCGAATTGGCCAGAGATTTTCTGGACCAGGGCCATCGCTGCCACCACATCAATCACGCTTTCGACCCGCGCGTGCTCGAAAGAATTAACACTTCAGGGCCGCCCGATGTGGACTTTGCTTTCATCGGCTCGGTCTTTAAGCGAAACCGTTATCACACCAGCCGCGAAGCGCTGTTGCTCGATCTGGTTGAGCATACCAATCTGCAAATCTGGACGGATGTCACGACGGCCTCGTTTGAGGAGAGAAGCGGTGTGCGACTCCGGCAGATGGCTTATGATACGGTTCAGAAGGCCAAACGCATGGGCGTCTCTGATGCTGTCTTAACCGCCATCCCTGTGATTGGCAAAGCAGCGCGATGGGAGTCGCGCCCGACCATTCCGGAAACTATTGAAGAGCTTATTACCCGGCGTGCGCGTCCTCCGCTATTCGGCCTTGAGATGTTCCAGAAGCTCCAACGCAGCCGGATTTCGCTCAACATGCACATTGATATTTCGCCCACTCATGCCTCGAACATGAGACTCTATGAGGCCACCGGCGCGGGCAGTTGCCTGCTGACCGATTGGAAGGCGAATCTGCGCGAGCTGTTCGAGCCGGACGCGGAGGTTGTAGCCTATCGCAGCGCAGAGGAGTGTGCCGAGAAGGTGAAGTACCTGCTCGAACATGAGGACGAGCGGCGCAACATTGCGCGGGCCGGACAGGCGCGCACTTTGCGCTCTCATACTTTCGACCATCGAGCCGCGCAGTTAGACGAGCTGATTCGTCAGGCGTTAGCTTAGAAGATAAACGAGGTCCAGGCAGACAAACCTCCACGCATGATAAAACATCTCCTTAAGAGAGCCACCGGACGTGATCAGCTAATCGCCATTCGGGAGCAACTTGACGAAGCCAAAATCCTTGCTGCCAAAGCTCTCATCAACCAGATCAAGGCTCACGGCGTCTATGAAAATCTGCGCGAGACAGAGTTCAAAGTCTTCTCACAGTTTGGAGACGACGGCATCATCCAGTACCTCGTTGAGAATATCCCCGTCGCTTTCGAGCAGCAGAGCTTCATCGAATTCGGAGTGGAGAACTATACGGAATCAAACACCAGATTCCTGTTGCTCAATAACAACTGGCGCGGCCTTGTGATGGATGGGAGCGAGGCTCAAGTCTCCTACATCAAGAGCGACCAAATCTACTGGAAGCATGACCTGACAGCCGTCCAGAGTTTTATCACCACCGATAATATCAACCGGATAATTTCGGAGCACAATTTCGCCGGAGAGATTGGCCTGCTCAGCATAGATATAGACGGCAACGACTACTGGGTCTGGAAAGCGATTGATGCCGTCAGCCCGTTCGTGGTAATCGTGGAATACAACAGCGTCTTCGGGTATGAACACGAGATCACGATTCCTTACGATCCGGCTTTCAATCGCACACAGGCGCATCCCTCGAATCTCTTCTGGGGCTGTTCCTTAAAAGCTCTCGTCATGTTAGCCGAAAGGAAAGGCTATGCTTTTGTCGGGTCGAACAGCGCGGGGAACAATGCCTACTTTGTGAGGAAGGATAAGCTCGGCAAGGTTAAACCGACCAGCCTCGAAGACGGTTACGTTTATTCGCGTTTCAGAGAGTCAAGAGACGAGCAGGGTCGTTTAACTTATCTTTCCGGCACGCAGCGTTTGACGGCTATTGAAGAGATGGTAGTCTATCACCTTGAGCGTGACGCTCCGGTCAAAATCAAAGACCTTTGAGATGCCCGGATGCGACCGTCCCTTTGGCAGTGGAACTCCTGATACTTTGTGATGCTTAAAAAAGTCGTCAAAGCATTTACGCCGCCGGTGATTCTGGACCTGAAACGGTTGGCTCTGGGCCAGACAGAGAAGCAGGCCGCAGACGCTTCCCTCTCTGCGGCTGGCCCGGATCGCCCTGATCTTGAGTACATTGATTTTTACGGCAACACCAGCCTCTTCGCGCTCGAAGTTCTCCAACAGCACGGCGCGCTACAGGAGATGCGTCTCTTCAGTCTGGGAAATAAGATGGCGCATCTGGCAGACTATCTGGCTCTGTTTTCAACCGTGTACCATAATACCCTGCTCCAAACGGCTATCCCGTTTGCAGATGAGCACGGAGCGGGCAAGTTAGTCTTATTGAAGGAGGACTTTTTCGGACTGCCGAAGCTCGAAGTGGATTGCGTCATCTCGCACGCCGCGATTCATTGTCTGAACGACACGCGCTATGGCAATAGAGGCTCTATGAGCGGCTGGCAAAGGCCGTATCAGGCGGCGGCCAAGCTGCGCGAGATCGTCGGCGACAAATCGCTCCCCGTCATCGTCAGCATCGCGGCGCACAAAACCGAGAGCTTCATTGACGATAACGCTCGACTGAGCCACGAGAAATTCGTCGCCTCTTTCTCTGAGGCGGGCTTTACGCTGCAAAAATATTTCTTCGATTATCTCTGCTACGGGCTGCCGTTTCGCTCGGAATATTTTGACACCGAATATCGCCGCTCTCAATGCCTTCCCACACCGGCACAGGCCCCCGGCGAATATCATTACGTCATCGGCAACTACTATTTTCTATAATCATCCGGGATAGTATCGAAGGCGCGCATGACCAAGCAATATCCGTACACATGGGAACAGGCCATTGAGCTTCTGCGCCGCGACCCGCAACACGAGCAGTTAATTCGAGACTCTTATCTTTCTGCGGACCTTTTGGAAAACTGTCGCAGGTTCGAGGCCAGCGAAGAGTTCGCAGAAATTCTCAAGCTCATTCGGGCATACATGCCGCAGGCCCATCGCGTGCTCGATCTCCCTGCCGGAAACGGCATCGCGTCTTATGCTTTCGCTAAATCAGGTTATGAGGTCGCAGCCGTTGAGCCTGACCCTTCGGAAAGCCTCGGGCGCGGAGCGATAGCTTTTATCATGCAGCAAGAGGGCCTCAAGAACATTTGTCCCGTAGAAGCTTACGGCGAAGAGCTTCCCTTCGCGGATGAAGAGTTTGATGTGGCCTACGTTCGTCAGGGATTGCATCACGCGCGCGACCTGAAGCTGATGGTCTCCGAACTAGCCAGAGTGCTCAGACCCGGCGGGCTGCTCATCGCGTCCAGAGAGCCTGTCGTAGATGATTACGAAGCGGGGTTGCAGAAATTTCTTGATGAACAACCGGACCATCAACTCTATGGCGGCGAAAACGCCTTCAAGCATGAAGACTATCTGCGCGCGCTCCGTCACAGGAGCCTTGCGCTCATCTCGGACTTAGGCCCGTATGATTCCGTCATTAATCTTCATCCCAACTCGTTTGACAAACTTGAGCAGGAGCTAGTGAATTCCAGATCGGGGCGAATACTTAACACTGTCTTGCCGCGCGCTTTCGTCTACCGCCTCGCGTTGATGGCGCTCAGGCGCATCACACGCGAGCAGGGTCGGCTCCATACCTTTGTGGCAAGAAAGCTGAATCGGAAGAAGAATTGAATTGGATACTGCCCACCGCGCAACGCCATAGTCAGGCGCGAGCGGGCGCGCGTCGGCCAGAACATGAACCTGGTGAGCCTCAAACATTTTCTGAAATCGAAGGAGCGAGCGTATCCGCGTGTCGTCGGATTGCTGCGCAGAGCGGGTCGCCGCCTCAACCCGGACAGGTCCAATTATCCGAGAATCATGGGGCGCGAGATTGCCGCCGTCGCGGGTGTGCTGCGCACGCCGAACTGGAACATGAATTATGGCGGCGACCTCGTTCACGTAAGGCTCGAAGAGGAGTTCGCCGCTTATGTGGGGACGCGCTACGCTGTGGCCGTGAACACGGGCGGCATGGCGCTGCAAATGGCGCTCAGGGTCTTTGGAGTTAAACCCGGCGATGAAGTGATTCATCAGGTTGACACCTGCGTGGCAGATGCTTTCGCAGTCATGGCCGCAGGCGGCACGCCCATCTTCGCAGACATCAACAAAGATAATTTCATGCTCTGCGGCGAGAGCGTGGCGCGACAGGTCAATGAACAAACGAAAGCTCTGATTGCCATACACATGTGGGGCAACCTTGAAGCGATGGACCAGCTTACGGCGGCGGCAGAGCGGCGCAAGCTTTACGTGCTGGAAGATGCGTGTCTCGCGCTTGGAGCAACATGGAACGGGCGCAGGGCCGGGTCGCTCTCAGATGCCGGCGTCTTCTCGCTCGGATGTCTGAAGCCGATTCAGGCTGGCGAAGGCGGCATCATCACTACCGATGACGAAGCGTTTGCGAGAGAGCTACGCACGATACGCAACTGGGGCGACATGTCGCAGGAGTACGGCGTGCGAGATCAACAGACGCTCTCGTGGAACGGAAGAATTTCGGAGATTGTCGCTGCCGTCGCTTTAGAGCAGTTGCGCGGCTATCCGGCTTATCTGGAAAGGCTGCGCGAGCTGGTTGCCGGATTCACCTTTGAGCTGAAGCGTTTCGCAGGAATTGAAATCGCCGTCCCTGAATCAGAGCGGTTTCGGCCCGCTTACAGCCAGATCGTCGTGCGCCTTGACGAAAAGCTTCTGGGCATTTCCAAAACTGAATTGATGCGACGACTTCAGGAACAAGGCGTAGGAGTCTGGCACGCGAATTTTGAGCCGATTAATCAACTCAGTTTCTTCAGGAAAGGCGGCTGGCGCGAATGGGTCGTGAGGGGCAACACGGAACGCGTGCAGCATAATTACGATGAGAGCTTTCCCAACGCGCAAGAGGTTTATGATAACTTGGGCATGGGCTTCTCAAAAGACAACTTCGCTTCAAAGGAGAGGGTCAAACGCCTCGTCAAAGCGCTGGACCAGGCGCTTAAGGGTTGAGCGCACATGCTGTCGGTTGCTTCGCTCGCTTGCGGAAGCCTATGCCATTAAAGATGACCGTTACGAACCAATTATAATAGTTTGCGATTGAATGCGACTGATGCGCGAGAATTGTAGGGGCAGGGCTTGTCCCTACCCGCACAATTCACAGAAGAATTCAAACAGGATGAACAGGATATACAGGATAAAGAAAAGGATTGACTCATTGAATTAATGAGTCAATGATTAAATGAATCAATCTCTCTTTATCCTGTTCATCCTGTCCATCCTGTTAATTTATTGTTTGAGCAACAGACGGGCCGAGGACTTGTCCCTGCCCCTACAGATGGTTCATCTGGTCGCAGCCGAATGAAAACCGCAATAAAAATTGCTATTGATGCAGGTGTGACGCCAGCTTCGGCGGGCGGCGTCGCACAGGTCATGCTGGGATTGATTCATGCTCTGGGACAACTCGACGACGGGCCTGAAGAATATCTTTTAGTAACGCAGTGGCCGGACGAAGTAGATTATTTTAAGCCCTACGCGGGAGCGAACCAGCAATTTGTCATGAAGCCGCAACGCACGCTCGCGCAACGCGCGACAGGACGACTCACACATCTCACCGCGCGCTTCGCCGAGCGTCGTCAAAGCACATCTTACAGGCCCGCGATTCATCTCTCGGACGGTTTCTACGAAAGCCTCGACTGCGAGGTCGTACACTTTCCGCACCAACGCTTCATTCTTTGCGCTCTGCCTTCTATTTATAATCCACACGACTTGCAGCACGTACACTTCCCGCAGTTTTTTACGGCGCAGGAACTTGCCGAGCGCGATACGCTCTATCAAGCGGGCTGCCATTTCGCGCACACGGTTGCGGTCTCATCGCAGTGGGTGAAGGACGACCTCATACGCAGCTACCGTCTCGCGCCGGATAAGATACAGATCATTCCGTGGGGGCCGCCGACACAGAATTATCCTGTGCCTTCTGCGGAGCAGATAGCGACAGTGCAAGAGAAACACAAGCTTGAGCAGCCCTTCGCGCTCTACCCTGCGATGACATGGCCGCACAAGAATCATCTGCGGCTGCTCGAAGCTCTGGCGCGACTGCGCGACGAGCGCGGACTCTCTCTGCGGCTCGTCTGCACGGGTTCGCGTCTTGCGCCGTTCTGGTCTACTATTGAGCGGCGCATCGGAGAGTTGAATCTCTGGCCGCAGGTGCAGTTTTTGGGCTTCGTCTCTGAGCTTGAGCTGCGAGCTATTTATCGCCTCGCTCAGTTTCTGGTGATGCCCACGCTCTTCGAGTCGGACAGTTCGCCTATCTACGAAGCATGGCTTGAGGGTCTGCCCGTCACTTGTTCTAACGTGACTTCGCTGCCCGCTCAAGTGCTGGATGCGGCAAGGCTCTTTGATCCGTATGAGGTGGGAGCGATAGCCGAGGCTCTGGCTGAACTGGCAACGCAAGGCGCGCTGAGAGACAACTTGCAGGCGCGCGGTTTCCGAAGAGTCAAAGATTATAATTGGGAGCGCACGGCGAAGGCTTACCGCGCCCTTTACCGTCGCGCCGCAAGGCGCACTTTAAGCGAAGAAGATCGCTGGCTGTTGAGCTGGGATTGGATGCAAGAACCTGAGAGAGCAGTGGAGGCTGGGTCTTAATGCAGAAGCGTTGGATTCCTGTGGCAGCGCCCGTGCTGGCAGGAAACGAAAAAAAGTATGTGCTGGATTGTCTTGAGACAACATGGGTTTCATCAAGCGGCAAGTACGTCGAGCGGTTTGAGACAGGCTTCGCAGAGTTCTGCGAAGCGAAGCACGCAGCGTCTTGCTGCAACGGCACGACCGCGCTGCATCTGGCCTTGCTCGCGCTCGGCATCGGCCCGGGCGATGAAGTCATCGTCCCGACACTGACTTTCGTCGCTACAGCCAACACGGTCAAGTATTGCGGCGCACAACCTGTCTTCGTTGACTCTGAGCCGGGGACATGGAACCTTGATCCGGCGCGCATCGAAGAGAAGATTACGCCGCGCACGCGTGCCATCATTCCTGTGCATCTCTACGGGCATCCGGCGGACATGGACCCGATCATGGAGATCGCGCGCAGGCATGGCCTGTACGTCGTAGAGGATGCAGCCGAAGCGCACGGGGCCGAATACAAAGGCCGCAAGGTCGGCCCCATTGGCGACATCGGCATCTTCAGCTTTTACGGCAACAAAGTTATCACCACGGGAGAAGGCGGCATGGTCGTCACTAACGACGATGCTCTTGCCGCTCGTATGCGACAGTTAAAAGCGCAGGGACAAGACCCGCAACGTCGCTACTGGTTCACAATCATCGGCTATAACTACCGGATGACGAACGTGGCTGCCGCGCTCGGTCTGGCGCAGCTTGAACAGGTCGAGTGGCACATGGAGCGCAGGTTTGAAGTGGCGCGCTGGTATGGCGAAGACCTTGCCGGGAGCGGTTTGAATTGGCAGGCGCAACAGGGATGGGCGCGACATACTTACTGGATGTTCAATATTCTTCTGGAAGATGAGGTCGCCGAGCACAGGGATGAGTTGATGGCACGGATGGCGGAAGACGGCATTGAGACGCGGCCCGTCTTTTATCCCATGCACGTGCTGCCGCCCTACAGCCCTGACGCGGCTGGCTTGAGCTTTCCAGTCGCAGATAAGATCGCGCGCGGAGGCATCAGTCTTCCAACATGGTCCGGGCTATCGCGTGAAGATGTGCGCTTCGTCAGCGAAAGCTTAATCAGCAATCTGGCAGCATTGAAGCGCGAGACGGTAGGGCAAGGGGCGAGAGAGTAAGCCTCAGGCCAGTTCGACATCAGAATCGTGTGCGGCTCCAACCGCTTAGCGCGCAAATCTTCTCACTCTTTAGTAGTGGTTCAGTATGAAGCGAAGAAGGAATTAACAGGGATGGACAGGATGAACAGGATACAGCAAAAAGGGGGATTCTCCTCTTTTATCCTGTCTATCCCTGTTTGAATCTTCTTCAGAATTGAACCACTACCCATTCTTTAGCACTAAAAATCTCCAGTGGCTTACCACATTCCATTCAACAGGCCGGAGACGGTCGGCAACGAAGCCGCGTACATGAGAGAGGTGCTCGCCAGCGGTCACCTCTCAGGTGATGGCGCGTTCACACGCCGTTGCCATGCGCTGCTGGAACAATTGCTCGGCGTCACGAAAACTCTGCTCACAACCTCCTGCACGCACGCGCTTGAGATGTGCGCGCTCCTGCTTAATATCAAAGAAGGCGATGAAGTCGTCATCCCGTCTTTCACTTTCGTCTCGACGGCCAACGCTTTTGTCCTTCGCGGCGCGCGTCCGTGTTTTATTGACGTGCGCGCAGACACGCTCAACCTCGATGAGACTCTGTTAGAGCAAGCCCTCACAGAGAAGACGAAAGCAATCGTCCCGGTGCATTACGCGGGCGTCGGTTGCGAGATGAATAAGATTATGGAGATAGCAGCGCGACACAACATCGCTGTGGTTGAAGACAACGCGCACGGGCTTTTGGGAAAATACAGTGGACGCTTCTTAGGCACTTTCGGCGCGCTTGCCACGCAGAGTTTTCACGAGACGAAAAGTTTCAGTTGCGGTGAAGGCGGCGCGTTGCTCATCAACGATGCAAGCTTAATCGAGCGAGCCGAGATCATACGCGAGAAGGGCACAAACCGCAGCCGCTTCTTTCGCGGACAGGTGGAAAAGTACACATGGCAAGACATCGGCTCAAGCTATCTGCCCTCAGACCTGCTGGCGGCGTTTCTGCTGGGCCAGTTGGAGGCTAGAGAAAAGATTCAAACGCGACGCAGAGAGATTTGGCAGGAGTATGACAGAAGCTTGCGCGGCTGGGCCGAAGAGAACAACGTCACGCAGCCCTCTGTGCCCGAAAGCTGCGAGCAATCCTTTCACATCTACTACCTGCGGATGCCGACGCCCGAAGCTCGCCGCCGCTTCATCTCTCATCTCAAAGCGCACGGCGTGGCGAGCGCCTTTCATTATCTCCCGCTACACCTCTCGGCGATGGGCCAACGCTTCGGAGGCAAAGTCGGAGACTGCCCCGTGACAGAAGATACAAGCGAACGCCTCGTGCGCCTTCCTTTCTTCAACACTCTCTCAAGAGAAGAGCAAGCGCATGTGATTGAAGCCGTCAAAAGTTTCTCGCCATAATCTGCTCATCAAAGAATTGACATCCGGGTTAATTTGAAATAAAAGACCTGCGCTCTAC
>JBAWGU010000569.1:0-5802 GCA_049593215.1 Pyrinomonadaceae bacterium | reverse complement strand
GTTGTCAGTTGTCCGTTGTTCGCTATGGCGGGTGAATGCTGACATGAAGTGTTCAATTCAAATTAAGTCTCGAAACAACGGACCACGGACCACGGACCACGGGCAATTCATGAAAGAGCTTTACCTTGACAAAGGTTATGCTCTGTTTTAGCTTCTCATTGCAACGAGTGCGTCGCCTGGTCCTTTGTTATTCAAATGATCGGGTGCGTCCGCAAGGCTTCTCCCGGCAATCTCTCAACAGACACGGTATGCTTCGGCGTTCGTCTTCGTTGCGGCGAGCGATATTGAACCGAGATGAATGAAACTTACAGAGACTCCGTACCTTTGATGCGGGGCGATTTCGGCGCAACAACTCCGAATATACGCACGGGCGCAGGAGCTTCCCCCAACTATCAAACTCCGCAGGGGCCGCCGCCGCAATATCCGCCGCCCGGTGCGCCGCCAGCAAAAAAACGCGGCATCCCGATCTGGGTCTGGCTGCTCCTGGGCGCGTTTCTGCTCTTCCTGCTGGTGGCTGTCGCAGGATTCCTTTATTACATCACGCGCAGTCCGGGCTTCACTCTGGTCGTCGTCGGTGCGCCTCCCGGAAGCAACGTCTATGTTGACAACGTGCGGCGCGGGACGACGAAAGCTGACGGCACGATTCAGGTGCCGGAGTTAAAAGCAGGCAAGCGTATCCTGCGCGTCGCGCATGATGGTTACGAGGATTTTAATACTTCCGTCACAGGAAAGGACGGCGAGATTAAGCGCATTCCGGCGCAGTTGACGCCGACGGGAGTGGCAGAGGTGCAACCTACTGGCCTTCCGGCAGAGGTTGATTATGGTGGACCAATGCTGCTGGTCGGCGCGGGCGAGTTCATCATGGGCGACGACGCTCATAAAGATGATGAGAAGCCCGCTCATAAAGTGACGCTGCCGGATTTCTACATAGACAAGTTTGAAGTGACGAACGAGCAGTATAAAAAGTTCTGCGACGAAACGAAGCATCCTTACCCGACAGACCCCTGGTGGGACTTGCAGTATTTTAAGAAGTTCCCGAAGTCGCCTGTGCTCGGAGTGAACTGGGAAGACGCGACGGCTTATGCGAAGTGGGCTGGCAAGCGTCTGCCGACTGAAGAGGAATGGGAGAAGGCTGCTTCGTGGGATGCGAGCGCGCAGAAGAAGAGACAGTTTCCCTGGGGCGATGCGCCTGACGCGAGCAAGGCCAACGTGGGCGGCACGCAGCGCACCAGTGATGTCGGGCAATTCTCCGGCGGCGCATCTCCCTACGGCGCGCAGGACATGGCCGGAAACGTCGCCGAATGGGTTGACTCTTTCTATCAGCCGTATCCGGGCGGTCAGACATCGGGCGCAGATTTTGGAACAACTAACAGGGTAGTGCGCGGCGGCACTTACAAAGGCGATGCGGAAGACGCGCGCACCACGCGCAGGCTTTACCATACGCCTCAACTCTCCGAAGCAGAGAAAAAGAACCGCGCGTTTCTTATCGGGTTCCGTTGCGCCATCTCTGCGGATGACGCCAAACTTCAGGAACGCATCAGCGCATCCGCAAAGTAGTTTAGAGAAAATGATGAATGATGAACGCGGAACGATGAATGAAAGCCAAAAAGCTTTTCAGTTCATCATTCATCATTCCTAGTTCATCCTTGTTCTTAGTATTGGAGGGAATTTAAGAATATGCGATTCAAATCAATTACAGTTCGATTGATCGCGTTTGCGTCCATCGGCGTGATGATTCTGTTGCCGCTCATTTTCGGCGTACACGGGACGGCGCGCGCGCAGGGAAACAATCCGCTGATTGACGACAGGCCGGTGACCATTACGCGCAAGGTCAAGCCCAGACGCAAAGTCAGCCCGCGCCGCAAGGTCAGGCGCTCGCCCGTTGAGCAAGCGCCTCTGCTCTCTCTGCAAATGCGAGTCCTTAAATTAAACAAAGACGGCACGCAGGACGAGACCAATCCGATTGCGACCTTCTTTGCCGGAGACCTCCTGCGTCTCGGCGTGCGCGCCAATCAGGACGGCTATCTCTACATCATTCACCAGCCCGGCGCGAACCAGGACGGCAAGATTATCTTTCCCGATTCGCGCATCAACGGCGGGCAGAATTTTGTGACCAGAAATCAGGAGTTCATCATCCCTTCAAACTGTCCGACGGGCGCGGACCAGCCGCCGTGCGCGCTGCCCGTGCTGCCGCCCGCAGGCCAGGAATATTTCACACTCATCTTCAGCCGCGACATTCTTCTGGACCTGCCGAATCAGGCCAGCGAAGCCGGAGGCGGCATCAAGCCGCAAACCCTGATGCAACTCCTCAGCGAGTCTGGACAGAAGCTGAGGACCACGCAGGGCACGTCGCGCTACGCCATCAAGATTATCAACGTCAACACGAAGGATAACGAAGAGATTATCAAGACGCTCGTGCTTACCAAAGGGGAATAAGTTCAGACGCGGCGACGCTGCGGACGCGGCGACACGGCAGACTTTTTTGTTACCGCGTCGCCGCGTTGCTGTGTCAAGATGTAAGAAGATGGCAAACGCGGTTCTCATCATTCATCAACCGGAGCAGGTCTCGCGCGAGGTTGAATTCTCCAGCGGCGTGGTCTCGATTGGCCGCGCGCTCGATAACACCGTCTGCCTCGACGGCGATACAAACGTCTCGCGCTATCATGCTGCCGTAGAGGCGCGCTCGGACGGTTTCTACGTGAGCGATCTTGGCAGCAGCAACGGCACGACGCTCAACGACGTGCCCATTGATTTCGAGCGCAAGCTCAGAGACGGAGATACCATCAACGTCGGCGGCGCGACCCTCATTGACGTGCGTCTCTACGAGCCTGCTCCATTGCCGGAACCCGAACCTGAGACTTCGGAAGCTCAGTACGCCGCGCCTTCCGTTGCCATGCCCAACATTGCAACGCCGAGTCTAGCCGCGCCGAACCTTGCCATGCCCGGGCAATCAATGCCCGCAGCAGTTGCGCCTGCCGTCTCTGGTCCATCTACGGGCTTGATTGTCGGAGCGGTGGTTGGCGGGTTGTTGTTGACGGCGCTCGTGGCGGGAATCCTGATCTGGAAATCCTCAGGCGGCTGCAACGCGACCGTGCGCATCCTCAGCCCGCAATCGGGCGAGACCATTCACGGCCCCGTCACCATCCGCGCGCAGGCCGAAGAGACGAAATGTATTGACCGCGTGATCTATCAACTCGATGGCGTGAAGGTCGCAAGCTCCGAAGTCTCGCCCTACGATGCGGTCTTCGACCCTGCGGACATACAGAATCTTTCGGGCGGCAATCACATCCTCACAGCCGTCGTCGAAGACCTTGAAGGCGCGAAGACTTCACAGGAAGAGACGGTCGTGCTCGCCTTTGAAAACGCTGGCGGGCAGACTGTCGTTGATGACACTCAAACGGGGGGAGGTGAGACGACAGGCTCGTCGAATCAACAAACGAACAGCACGCAGCCTAACACTTCTACCGTCAGCTCTTTTGATATTAAAGACATGGCCGCGCGTCTCGCCAAACAGGTTTCCGCAAAGAGCGACTACTCGTTTGACCGCGACTTTATACAGCAGGTGCAGGCGCGCACCAACGAATATGCTGGCGAAGGTTACTACGAACGCGCGCGCGCCTTTCGTGATTTAATCAACGACACATTTGTCGGCGAGCAAGGATTGGACGCGCCGCTCGGATACGTCATCGCCATGAGCCGCAGCAAGTTTACTCTGAATAACAGAAGCCAGAATGCTTCGAGCAAAGGCATGACCACAGGAGATGAGCCGCAAGGTCTGTGGCAGATTCAAACGTCGCTCGCGCAGGGCACAGGCTACATGGGGCGTTGCGGCACAATGACTCTCGCCGACGCAGACCAAAAATGCTCTGCCATCGTCGCTTCGATGTACACGAAGTCCCTCGATGCCGATCTCTTCGCAGGAGATTTCGTTTACGCCGTCGCGTGCTTCGGGATGTTGCCGAAAGATGCCGCGCAGTTTCGTGACAGCCTGCCTCCTGATCGCCGCGATTTCTGGAAGATGTTAAAATCCGCAGAGCAGAAAGATCGCGTAGCGCGCTTCTTTGCCGCAGGCATCGTTTGCGAGAACCCGCAAAAGTTTGGTCTCATGAGAGACCGCGCGCTCTCGAATCTGTATCCGAAGAAGTAGCAGGCACAGGGAAGAAGGGGGAAGAGGGGAAATGGGTAAAGGGGAAAAGGTAAAATAGAGAGTCGCCTGTCTTTCCTTTTCCCCTCTTCCCCTTTTCCCCCTGTTTAACTCTCTCGCACAATATGGTTGACGTAACGCTGACAATTCACGCGCCGGACGGCACGAGCGAGATTCAGGTCACGGGCAGCAGTTTCTCCATCGGGCGCGACTCCGAAGCGGCGATGCTCGCCATCAACGACACAAGCCTCTCGCGCCTGCACGCCAGCATCAACCGCGAAGGCGAGCGCGTCTGGATTCTTGATGAGAACTCTACGAACGGAAGTTTACTAAACAACATCCCTGTGCCTCCCGTCGGCGCTCCGCTCGCAGACGGCGACGAAATCGTTATCGGCAACACAAGCATCATCGTCAGCTTCAACAGACCCGTGCAGGCCGCGCACACATACGCGCAAAATGTCGCAAGCCCATATCAATATCAACCGATTACGTCAACGCCGCAAACCTTCGCGCCTGCTGCTGCCGCAACGGAAAAATCTTCTCTGCCCGTTCCTGTCATCGTTGCCATCGCTCTGATCGTCGTCGTGGTTCTCGCCGTCGCTGGCATAGGCTCTTACGCAGCATGGAGTAGCGGCAAAGCTGACAAGCCCATCGTCGTGCAAAATCGCCAGCGTTCCAACGAGCGTCTCCCTGAGAACGAAAACAAGAATGAGAAGAATGCTAACGGCGATGCGCTGGTCAATGCTTCGCCTGCTCCTGACAACACGTCCGGCGTTGACAACAGCGATGACCAGACTTCTAACGGCACGGGCGGCACTACGGCTGCTCCGGCCAAACGCTACGCCGCGATGACGCAGGAAGAGAAGATGAGTTACGTCGCGCAGGAATCGCAGCACGTCGCGCGGATGATCGGCAATCGAGAAGGTTTCGCCTTCACGCCGGAAGTGGTCAGTAAAATAAAAGTTTATGTTGATGCCTACGCGATACGCTTGAGAACTGCGAGGACCGGCGGAGAGTGCCATTTCCCGCGCGACGACCTGACGACGCTTCTCGAACACGGGCGCAAGCAAGCTCCTTTGATTATCAAATCTTTTAATGAGAAGGGGCTTTCGCCGCAGGTCGGATTGTATCTGGCGATGATCGAATCGGAGTATTGTCCCTGTCTTTCGAGCGGCACGGGCGCAAAGGGCATGTTCCAGTTTGTCGGCACGACCGCGAGAAGATATGGCGTACCCGATGTGTCGAATCCAAGCACGGATCGCCGTTTTGATGATCGTTGCAAGGCGGAGATTATGGCCCCGATTGCCGCGCTCTATGTGAAAGACCTGATTGCCATGTTCGGTACTGGTCCACTCAGTGTCCCGCTTGCTATTGCCAGCTATAACAGCGGAGAGGGAGGCTTGAGCGTTAATCTCTTCAAGGCGCTCAATGCTGCGCGCAACTCTTCAAATCCAGAGCGGAGCTTCTGGACGCTGGTGGCAAACTCCGAGCAGATGAGCGATCAATTTCAACGCGAGAACATTAAGTACGTGCCAAAGTTTTTTGGCGCAGCTATCGTTGGCGAAAACCCGCGCGTCTTCGGCGTCGAGATGGGGCCGCTCTCAACTTATACTCAATGAAAAGAAGTGATGAGTAATGAGTAATGAGTGATGAGTAAA
>JBAWGU010000568.1:0-4803 GCA_049593215.1 Pyrinomonadaceae bacterium | reverse complement strand
ACGCTATGCCGGGCGGCGAGTCTTCGATGACAAGACACTCCTTAGCAAGCAGTGGAAGCTGGCGAGCCTCGCGCCTGTGCTCGTTGATAAGCTGAAGAGCGCGCTCGTAACAACAGGGGTCAGGCTTGCACGCGGGAACGTCTTCTGCGCTGACGATTGTGGTAAAAATATTTTCGAGCCGCGCGCGCTCAAGCACGTGCTCAATCTCTATGCGTCGCGCCATGCTGACAAGGCCGAGCATGTAGAAATGCGATGTGTGCTTTAAGAATGTGACGATGCCGGGAAAGAGCGGCAACTCGCCTTCGATCATCTCTCGATGCAGCGCAGTCTTGCGCTCGATGACGGCATTCATCGTCTCGTCGCTCAACTTTTTTCCGGCCCGATCAAAAGATGTTTGCACAAACATGCGATCATCCATGCCGAGCGAGTTGAAGTAGTCTTCCTCTGTAAGCGAAATGCCGAGGTCGCCGAGCGCGTTCATGTAAGCTTTCAACTGAATCGGCTCGTCATCAATGATGACACCGTTAAAGTCAAACAGAATGGCTTGAATCATTTTTTGAAAAAGTCCGGAGTCAGGAGTCTCTGAGTCCAATGTCAAAAGCTCAAAATATAAATTGGAAACTTCAATGGAAGAAGATACTTTGAGTTTTCGTTAAAGTCCAAGAGTCAGACATCCGCCTTACGGCTCTGAGCATTGGGCGCGGAGCTTTGGACTATCGTTTTAAGTTTCGCGTTCTGCTCAGCGAAGAGCATGGGCAGACGCTCGCTCTCAAGCACATCCAGACGGCGCAAAACTTCCGTGATTGACAACTCGTTCTTCAAATTCACCTGATAATCCAAATCTGCGCGCAGGCGATCCTTTTCGCCCTGACGATTCTGAGACATCATAATGATGGGAGCCTGCAAGCCCGTAATCATGCCGAGCACAAGATTGAGCAGGACATAGGGGAACGGATCGAAACCTTTGTTGCGCAGCAGCAACGTGTTCAGCAGCACCCAGAAGATAAGAAACGCAATCGCCGCTCCGATAAACTTCCAGCTTCCGCCAAACTCTGCGATTAAATCCGCCATTTTGTCTGCAAGAGTAAAACGCGCCGCCGCCTCTTCGTTGACGTTGCGCGAGACTCTCCGGCGCAGGAGTTCGTCCGTATGCCGCAGACGATTCGTGACCGCGCTCAGCATTGAGAGCGCGACATCAGGATTGCTGCGCACAAATGAAAGAAAATCTTTGCGTGAAAGAATGGCGAGCCGCGCATCTTCAACCACAGTTGCATCGGCAGAGCGTTTCTTGCCGTCAATCAAAGCCATCTCGCCAAAGAAATCTCCGCCCGCGAGTTCCGCGAGCGTCACTTCGTTGCCGTCCGTATCTTTGACGCTGATACGCACGCGCCCGCTCTCAATCAAGTACATCGAGTCGCCCGTATCGCCTGACTGAAAGAGCGGCGTGGAGTGGTCCACGCCCCGCACAGTCAGCAGATTTCGCAACTCGCTCGCCGCCTCGTCCGTCAGCGAAGCGAACAGAGGAACGGAACGCAAAGCCTCAAGCGTCATCACAGGGGAAACAGTCGCAGCCATAAGCTACCTCACAGGAAAATGATGAATGCGGAACGATGAATGATGAATGAAATGCTATTTATTCTTCATTCATCATTCATCATTCCGCGTTCATCGTTAATTATTTCTCCATCTTTCATCAGAATAATTCTGTCGGCAAAGCGCGAGGCGAGGTCACGATCATGTGTGACCATCAGGACTGTGAGCGAGTCGCGTTCGACCATGCCGCGCAGCAGCGAGAGCAGTTCTTCTGCGCGCTTAGAGTCTAAGTTTCCTGTCGGCTCGTCTGCCAGCAGGATGCGCGGACGATTCGCAAGGGCGCGTGCGATGGCGACTCGCTGCTGCTCTCCGCCTGAGAGTTCCGAAGGTCTGTGCGTCAGGCGATCACCCAATCCGACGCGCTCCAGCAGAATGCGTGTGCGTTCTTCGCGCTCCTTGCCGCGCAGTCCGCCGAACGCGAGCGCGAGGTTGACGTTCTCTGCGGCGGACATGGTGGTGATTAGATTAAAATTCTGAAAGATCATGCCGACAGAGTGCCTGCGGTATCGCGCCATCTCTTTTTTCGTGAATGGACCGAGCGATTTCCCGTCGAAGAAGACTTCGCCGCTCGACGGACGGTCTAATCCGCCGAGCATGTTCAGCAGAGTTGATTTTCCAGAGCCGGAAGTCCCCTGAATCGCCACGAACTCGCCCGTCTTAACGTCGAGCGAGACATGATTCAAAGCGGCAACCTCGGTCGCGCCCATCTGGTAGATTTTAGAAATGTCGCGCGCTTCGAGTAAGGGATGAGGGATGAGGGATGAGGGATGAAGAGATGACGACTCTTGTTTGTTGATACTCATGTTCGCGTTCATATTCATCCCTTTGCCCTCATCCCTCATCCCTTCTTGCGATTCTCCAAAGCTCAAACTGCTCTTCATCAAACCCCTTCAGCATCATCTCAAATCGCTCAGCCGTCAACCCGTTCTCTTCTTGCGCGAGCATCGCTGCGACTTCCGGGTCGCTCCGCACGGCTGTTGAGATGATGACATCCCTGCCTGTCGAGAGACCTTCGAGGCGCGAGGCCATGTTGACCGTCGAGCCAAAATAATCCAGACGATCATTCAATGTCACGGCAATGCAAGGCCCTGCGTGCATCCCCGCTTTCAAAGTCAAAGGCTGCATTCCTGCGGGCGGCGACGCGAGCATCTCCTGCGCTTTGAACATCGCGCGCAGCGCGTCAACAGGACTGCGAAAGACTGCCATCACGGCATCGCCAATCGTTTTCACTAAAGCTCCGTCTTCATCCGCGATGGCCTGCCTGAGCACATCGAAGTGGCTCATCACGCGCCCGAAGGCCGTCGCGTCTCCAATCTCTCTATAGAAGCGTGTCGAGCCGCGCAGGTCTGTGAAGACGACGGTCAAACTGTTGACTCTAATCTGCTCGCCGGGACGCAAGGCTTCGGTCGCAAAGAGGTCGCGGAAGACTTGCAGGGCAGTGACTTCGGCAGCCGTCGTTGCCTGATCGTTCCAGGCCATGCGCTCAAGTATGAAGACCTGTTCGCTCTCCGTCGCATTCTCCAGACAAAGCTCCGGCATCGTCGTCAGGCAAAGTTCATCCGCCGCCCAGCCTTCAGGCCGCGCGCAGAGGTTTGCGACAGCCATCCCTTCATCCTTCACCTCTAAGAGTTGCCCGCCCTGAACTTTTGAAGCTCTCAGGCGGTAGCGTCCATGCTCAAGAGGCAGCGCCAGCGTGCGCAACGCCTTCGGCGGCAACAACTGTTGCGCGATGATGTGCGGCGTGACCTGCGGCCCGCCGACGCAATAATCCTGCACCTCAATTCTGCGCACGGAAGCGTTGGGACGAAAAGTCAGTTCTACGGAGCGATCAAAGCTCGCAGTGTAATCAACATTGCACGCCTCGCAGTGAGTGTTCGCGCTGACTTCTTTCAAACTCGACCCGCTCAGATTCGCCCCGCGACACATAGGGCACAGCACGTCCCACTGCAAATCAAGCAAGCCTGCGCGCGTAGCCCACAGGAAAGTTTCCAACACGTCTCTTCGCGGCAAGCCCCAGTAATCCGCCAGCGCGTGCGAGCGTATGCGCGCGAGCGAAAGGTCGTCCGCCTCTTCAATCATCTCTACCAAACGCCCGACAATCAACGGCGACGCGCCCTGCTCGACCAATTTTTCGCTTAACGATATAAGACGAGCGCGCCCTCCCGAACTGAGTTCCGCGCGCTCTTGACGATACGGCGGCAAGGCGCTCTCCGCCAACGCAAGCTCATCATAGCGATGAAGCACTTTGGAAAAACTGTGCTTGCTCAAAACTCCCACTTGAAGAGGAATGGCAATCCGCCCAAGAGCATTTCGAGGTTGCGCCCTGACTTCATAAATGAGATTCGTTCCTCCGTCTTCGCGCGGCGTCATCTCAACACGCGCGCTCATCTGCGCGACAGGCCCTTTGCTATATGTGCGCAGGACGCCGAATCGAAACGGGCGCACCCATTCAAAAGGCTGCTCTTCCCATTTAATCTCCATTCCGAATTTCTTCAGACTCAGGCGGCGGCGCTCACCCTCGTTTTGCAAACGCACGGCTGGCACGCCCGTATCAATATTGAACCTGTTGGTGTTTGAAACGTAAGGCCAGAGCGCACCCGCGCTGGCCTTCATCTCAAACTCCCAACGGTAATGAAATTCCTTGTCGGCCATTCTGCATTCCGTTAGAACTAATACGCTAGATTGCTTCTCTTCCCTCCACTGAGGCGATGGGCATTATAAACGAGAATGATTGAAGTTGACTGATAATACATAAAGATGGCTGGAAATTGGGTTTATAGAGTTATTTTAATAATCCAGTATAATCTGTGATAGATTGAGTGTTGAATAGGCTAACGAGGAAGATTCAACCAATGCTTCATTCATTCCACATTAAAAACTACCGCGGCTTCAAAGATTTCAAAATTGAGCCGCTTGAACGTATAAATCTTATTACAGGATCAAATAATGTTGGTAAGACCTCTTTGCTTGAAGCTCTGTATCTTAATCTTGCGCCTGGCGCTGCGTTTTTATTCAATTTGGATTCAAGCAAACAGGACGATTCGACTTGGCTTAATTTATTTCGTGGATTTAAAGAAGTCCGATCTAGCCTAAATAATGTATCGAAGTGGGGATGGCTGTTTTACGGTAAGGATTTGAGTAAGGACATAAAACTAATAAGCAGTGCTGAAAGCCGTAAGTCTCAAGAACTAACGATGCGTTGGCTAATTG
>JBAWGU010000567.1:0-6666 GCA_049593215.1 Pyrinomonadaceae bacterium | reverse complement strand
GCTTTGATGCGGAAGCTATCAAGCAATGGATCGAACGAGGCGGGGAAAACTCGCGGGAGAGTGGCGTCGAGTGAGGATTGAATCATGAACCAGCAAGCTTTGACTGATGCTGACCTGAGATGGTTAGCGGCTTCGTTCGTCAGCCCTGAATTGGCTCAATCTGCTGGCCTCTTTCGGGTGGATACTCATGACGGTGGCATGATTGTCGGGCGTAACGGTAATGCCGATTACGCTGGCCTCATCTTTCCTTACTTCTTACCGGGCAACGACAGCCCGCGCGAATACCGCCTGCGCCGTGACAAGCCGGATTTGGAGCGCAAACCGGATGGGACTATCAAAGAGAAAGCTAAATATCTCTCGCCGCCGGGAAAAAGTAATCTGCTGTACTTCGTGCCGCTAACTGACGGTGAGTGGCTGGCGGATGTGAGCTTGCCCATCTGCCTGACAGAAGGCGAGAAAAAGACTCTAGCGCTCTGGGAACTTGCTTGGCATGGTCTTTCCGATTCTGCCTTGACGCCGCGCTTTCTTCCCATCGGATTATCCGGTGTCTGGAATTGGCGTGGCACAGTAAAGAAAACAGTGAATGCCAAAGGCCAGAGGCAAGACGTGAAAGGCGTCATTCCCGACTTCGATCTCGTCGGATGGGAAGGGCGCGTTGTTTACGTCCTCTTCGATTCCAATGTTCATACCGATGAGGGCGTGCAAGCTGCAAGGCGCGAACTCAGTAAAGAGCTAACAAGACGGGGCGCATTAGTGCGCTATGTGGACTTGCCAGAAATGGCGGGCATCAACGGAGTTGACGATCTGCTGGCGCTCAGAGGCGTGGAATATGTATCGGCCTTAATAGATGCTGCGAAATCGCCGGACAGCGAAACGTCAAAGAAAAAGTCTCAATCATCCGTACTGGTTGAGCTAATAGCGGGCACTGAACTCTTCCACACCGGCGAAGGCGAGACGTTCGCCACAATTCCGATGAACAATCATCGTGAAACTTGGGCATTGAAGTCGAAGGGCTTTAGAGAATGGCTCTCGAAACGCTATTACGAAACTGAAGGCTCAATTCCAAACTCTCAAGCCCTGCAAGATGCCTTGAATACCCTGCACGGCATAGCGCGTCACGGTGGACCGGAGATTGAGACTCATATTCGTCTCGCCGCGATGGATAGCTGTATCTGGCTCGATCTCTGCGACAAGGAATGGCGAACGATCAAGATTTCAACGCAAGGTTGGGAGATTGTCAGCGATGCGCCCGTCAAGTTTCGCCGGACGAAAGGCATGAAGTCTTTGCCATTGCCCGTCAGTGGTGGTTCTGTCCCAGCCTTGCGCCAGCTTGTGAATGTCTCGGATGGAGATTGGCCGCTGCTCATCTCTTGGCTTGCCGCAGCCTTCAGACCTGACCATCCGTTTCCCGTGCTAGTGCTGCACGGCGAGCAGGGCAGCGCGAAATCAACCGTCTCAAAGATGCTTCGGAACCTAATTGATCCAAACATCGCGCCGCTTAGAAGCGAGCAACGGGATGAAAGGGATTTGATGATTGCCGCTACAAACGGCTGGATAGTCGCACTCGATAACCTTTCAAGGCTTCCCGTCTGGTTGTCGGATGCGTTGTGCAGGCTTTCGACGGGCGGAGGGTTTGCTACGCGCACGCTCTACGAGAACGACGAAGAGACGTTATTCATGGCGATGCGCCCGATCATCCTGAATGGTATCGAAGAACTGGCGACGCGAAGTGACCTGCTTGACCGCTCGCTGATTATTCATCTGCCAGCCATCTCACCGGACAAGAGGAAGACGGAAGCGGAAGTCTGGCAAGAGTTTGAAGAAATCCGCCCACTAGTGCTCGGCAGCTTGCTCGAAGGTGTCAGCCACGCCCTGCGAAACATAGGTCATGTTCACCTTGAGCAGAAGCCACGCATGGCAGATTTCGCTCTATGGGCGACGGCTGCGGGAGATGCTTTAGGGCTTGAGAGCGGAGCTTTCATCTCTGCTTTTATGGGCAACCGTGAAAGCGCAAATGAACTGGCGCTTGAGGCTTCACCGATTGCTCCGGCGCTTGTCGAGTTCGCGCAGGAGGAAGGGACTTGGACAGGGAAGTCTTCGGAACTGCTGAAAGCTTTGAACGAGCGGGTCAGCGATGAGATCAAGAAGCAACAGGGCTGGCCGAAACGCTCCAACGCTCTGAGCGGAGCGGTGAAAAGAATCGCGCCGAACCTTCGAGCGGTCGGCATTGAATGCGAAATGGGAAGAACGAAGGCGGGCAGATTCATCACGTTAGAACATAGGGGCAATTCATCGTCACCATCGTCATCATCGTCACCAACAGCCGAAAGTGCCTTTTCTATTGAGCCAACGGGCGACGATGCGAGTGACGATGTTTATGAGGACTTGGCATTTTGACCGTCACCATCCAGAGCCGATAAATGTTGGCTGAAGACGGTGGTGACGATAGTGACGATAGATTGCTTCACTGTTCTGACAGCAAGTGTCAGACAAGAGTAAGAGCAGAAAAAAGATACTACGGCTGGAAAGGCGAGGGGGAGAAGCGTTGAAAAGCGAAACCGAAGATTTGTTACCTAAGATTGCCGCGCACGGTGGCACAGTCCATCGTCAATTTGTCCGATGCGGGAAAGCATCTTGTAAGTGCGCGCGGGGCGAATTGCATGGCGCTTATTACTATCACTTCGTTCGCGTGAATGGCAGGCTCACCAAACGATACCTCAGAGCCGATCAAGTCGAGCCGTTGCGAGCTGCTTGCGCGTCAAGGCAGAAAGCGAATCGCACTCGCCGCGAGCAGTCGCGCCAAAACCGATTGATGATTGGAGACATGAACGCGCGCTTTCGTGTGCTCATGCAGCAACTCAAAGCAATCACTGGAGATTAAGTTATGCCACGATCCAAGAAAGTTAAGAGCAACTCGCGCCAGCCAGCCGCAGAGAAGGTCGTTATAGAGACTAGCGAGCAGCTAAGTAATCAACTGACGGAAGCTCCCGCGATTGAAGTACAGCCGCAGCAGGAGAGTGCGTTTGATAAACCGTTTCCCGACGAAGCCCATCAGCGGTTTCAATTGCCGCCAGAGCAGTTCATCGAAACTCAGAACCGACTAGAAGATCAATTGGCGGAGCGGCGCGAACAGATGGTCTATGCCGATTCAATCGAATGTCGGATTGGCTACAACTCTTTGCTGCGCTTGCTCGGACATCACTTTATTAAGAAGGTCGCTTACTATCGCTCAAAAGAAGGCGGCTCGTTATCGCTAGATGAGTCTAGAGCCGCTGCTTATCGCAAGTGCGAGGATGCAGAACAAGCCAACGAGTTGTTTGACCGGTTGATGAGCCTGCCCGTTGACTACATCGGTTTCGCCGATTTGTCTCAACTCAATGACTTTTCGCCCGCAATGGCACAGAACACTTGGGAAGTCGTCAAACGTGCCGCGCAGGATGAGTTTGAGAGCGGGCATCTAGCTGCCTCTGCTTTTGAGCCGGTGGATTACATGAAAGATGCTTGGACGCGGGCGCGGTATCTCGGATTGCGTGAATCTTTCGCCGAAGAATGGCAACCGCGTGGCGGCATTGAACTGAGCATGATTGATGCGATAGCGCAGGCATTCTTCCAACTCCAATATTGGACGGAGCAAGCAGTCAAGCGCGCAAGAACCGAACCGCGCGAAGAGGATTACGAATATCAGAAGTGGAAACGATACCAGCGCGAAGCGAAAACAAATAGCTGGAAGTACGGGCATTGGGACATCCCTTACGTCAGAGAACAAGACGCCGTAGAACACGCGGCGACAATGGCTGATCGCTGGCAAAGAATGTATTTCCGAGCAGTGAGGCAGCTAAGAGATTGGCGCAGATACACGCCGCAGGTGACCATCAATAATCCACAGCAAGTTAATATCGGTGAACAGGTGAATGTCGCGTCTGATGGTGGACAGCAGATGAATATTGCGCCAAGCGATTAGTTTCTCGATTTATTCTTGCCGCTATTCTTGTAAATGCGTTCAACCGTTTCCATTGCAAGCTCAACGGTTCGAGGTACAGCAAGCAGCCCACGCTCCCAGCGCGCGACCGTATTAGGCTTCACATCAAGAATCTCTGCTAGTTGTGCCTGCGTTAATCCCAGCGCGATCCGTTTCTCTTTCAATTCATCACCTTCCATATTTATGCACTATACCATAAGTATTAAAGTGCGAATTACTGTAAAGCCAATAAACTATACTTTAAGTATTGACAGTGGCCTATACTTAAAGTATAATCCGGTTCATCAATTAGACATTCCACAAGAGAGGAAACCGGAGATGAACATAGATCGAAGCAGGATGCAGCAAGTCGCTCAAGAGGCATTCAACAAAGTTCCTAACTCACGCCGATGGCAGACGGCCATTGTTAAAGCAAAGCAGCAGATTGAAGAGAACCCATACATGCACTTTGACGGTCAATGTCTATTGATTCTCTCGCCTTCTGGCGAAATCTACAGCGCGAATGGTAGTTGCCAGTGCAAAGCATACACGAATGGTCAACCGTGCTGGCATCGCGCGGCGGCGAGACTTATAGAGCGATACAACGAGACTTCGCACTAAGGCGAAATGGGATAGGTGAGCGCAGCAACGCTCCCTATCCCTTCACCTTTTACCTTCCCGCTAAGAAAGGAACTTAAGATGCAGAAAAAGGATAACACAAAGCAAGGCGATGGAGGTGCAAGATAATGGCTGGTCAAATCATCAAACGCGGTGATAAAGCGTGGCTTGTCCGCATCTTCATGGGGCGTGAAGCTAATGGCAAACGTCGCTATCTTAACAAGACCATCAAGGGCACAAAAAAGGATGCGGACACGTATTTGAGTACGACAGTAACGGCTATCAGCACTGGCACGTTTGTTGAGTCGTCTCCCTTAACAATAAACGACTACCTTAGCAAGTGGTTACAGACTGCCGCCCGACCGCGCGTTGCTGAACGCACCTTTGATAGTTATAGCGGACTTATCAGCCTCTATATAAACGAGGATTTGGGCAATCGTAAACTTTCCGAGATTCGTCCGCTTCATATTCAGAAGTTATATGCTGATATGCAAGGACGGGGATTGTCGGCGCGCACGGTGCGCTACTTACACGCGATCTTATCGTCGGCACTGAAACAGGCTGTGCGCTGGGGGATGCTCTCGCGCAACCCAGCAGATTTGGTAAATTTACCACGCCAAGTGCGGAAAGAAATGCACGCGCTTTCACCCAAAGAAGCGACAGAGTTTCTTAAAGCTGCCGCTCAAGACCGATGGGGCGTCCTATTCGCTTTTGCCCTTGCCACAGGGATGCGACCTGAAGAGTATCTAGGCTTGCAATGGAAAGACCTTGATCTTGACAAAGGTATTGTGACGGTGCGGCGCGCAATCATCTGGCGAGCGACGGGCGGGGGGTGGAACTTTGGCGAACCTAAAACGGCGCGTAGCCGTCGCTCGATACCGTTGCCCGCTTCTACACTGCGGTCACTTAAAGAGCATAGGCGAATACAAGCAGAAGAAAGACTAAAGGCCGGAGCGGACTATCAACAGCACGATCTTGTATTCGCTACGTCCGAAGGCAGTCCGCTTATGCCGCGCAATCTGAAGCGGCGACACTTTCGACCAATTCTTAAAACTGCCAAATTGCCTGATGATTTTCGTCTCTATGATTTGCGGCACTCATGCGCAACACTTCTACTGTCCGCCGGAGAGAATCCAAAGGTAGTTAGCGAACGGCTTGGACATGCCTCTATAACGCTCACACTTGACGTGTACAGCCACGTTCTACCGACTATGCAGCAAGCGGCTGCGGAGAGGTTGGAGAAAATACTATATAGCAAATAATTCATATTCCACATTACAGTTGAAAACGACTTATATAGTCCCAATATGAAGAGAGCCAAAACACCTGCTTTCACAGAAGGTTATACCAAGATTATTTGAATTATCTTGTCTTGCAATTCAACAGAAGAGTTATTTTGTGGAATTATGATCTGCCATAGGATTCTTTCGTAGAAGTAGGCCACAAGCCGACTCGATGCATAATCAACATATACGCCGTGGTAGCAGCTAGTACCCGTAAAAAGAGAAAGGCGCGTCTAAGTCTGGGAAACATGACGCGCCTTAGTCGTTCTGCTTCGTTATATTGCGAAGCCTTTGTTTACGAAGACAAATGGCTAAACAGAATCTGTTTAGCCAAAATCTCTTCCGATGATAATGAAAAAAAGGGCGAAACATTACAGAATTTGTCATAAGCCATTAGTATGCAACATTTACAATCTTACGGCCCGGAAAAGATTTTCCTTGTACTGCTCCCCAAATGAGTTTAGAATTCCCCCGCGCATAAGTCTGGGAAACTTTACGCGCTTCGTCGTTCTGCTTCGCCATCTTGGCGAAGCCTTTTGTGTTTGTCGGATAAAGGTCCGTCTGTAGAACCAACCAACTAAGACGAGCTTTGATCCGCCTTTTACGGAGGCATGTTAATGCACACTATCTCTATTCCATGCCACGCATGTGGTCATGACAACCCGGCTGACATATTTCACTGTGAAAAATGTCAAACGCTGATCCACGTCAACCTCCAACCCGTAGGAACTACGCAACAACTATCGCCTTTAGACAAGGCTCAGACCGAAGAGGATAGGCTTCTTATGGAAGCCCATCTCGTTGTAA
>JBAWGU010000566.1:0-7663 GCA_049593215.1 Pyrinomonadaceae bacterium | reverse complement strand
GAACAGCGTAGTATAGGGGAAAATTTTAGAAAATGCCAGACATTTTTTCGACCAGTATTTCAGGGCTTAAGGGGCGGTTTTAGCAGGGGAAAATGACAACGCCACCTGCGTATCACAGGGTTGCTTTCCAGCAGGTGCGATACGGGTGGCGCTGGTTCTAAAGGTAGAGCCGAAGTGTTCGGGAGCCGTAACTACTTTTTAGGAAGCACAGTATCCTTCATGCCCTTGCCAATGCGGAACTTGAGCGTGGTCTTGGCGGGAATTTGAATAGTCTCGCCTGTGGCCGGATTGCGGCCTTCACGCGCTTTGCGCTCTGAGCGGACGAGCTTGCCAAAACCGGGCAGCCCGAATTCACCGCTTGCGCCGACTTCCGAACTTGCCAGTCTGGCAAGTTCTTCAAAAATCTCTTTGACTTGAGAGCGCTTCAAATCGAACTTCTCGGCGAAATGGTTGACCACTTCGGATTGGGTCATGCGTTTCTTTGCTGAGCCGTTAGCCATAGCGTGGTGTGATTAACCTCCAGTGATTTAGGGATAATTAAAAAAACTTGCGCAGCAACATATATCACACAGAAGGCCAAAGTCTCAAAAAAAAACGCGATTTTTTGGCGATTTGTGAGAAAAAATAGTTTTCCGCCCGTTTTAAGCAAAAACCCCAGTAAAAACAGAGCCGGTATCCACGCCACGCTCAAGTTTGGAGGCGCGAGCTTTTCACACGCGCTTTATGACACTCCCTCTGCCGGGACGGTGTCGCGCGCCTGCGAAGAATTTGAGAGAACAGCTACATTTCGATTCGGTTTTGACATGAACGGCCTTTCGCAGAGCAGGTAAAAAAGCCACGCGAAGAGGAGCGTAATCGGCGTCATCAGGATAATCTCAATCACAAAAGTCTGGTAGCCTAGAAAATATAGGTGCCAGCTCTCCAACTGGGGCAACTGGTGCGTGAGGTAGAGCGAATAGGAGAAAAGTCCTACGTAAGCGAAAGCCGCAACGAGGCGTGGAATTTGATTAACCTCTCGCCATCGTTTCTCCGCCGCGACGGCCCCGTTGACCAGAAAGAAAAATCCCAATCCCCAGACAGGATGCACCAGAAGCCACGCCGTATCGTGAGTTGCCCCTTCAAAAAACGTTTGTGCATAGGTCAAGCCGACGGCGCACAGCAGCGCACAGAATCCAAGCCGAAAGCTGCGAGTCCATGCAGGGAGCTTTATCAATCCCATCGCCGCCTCAACGCTGACTGCGCCCAAAGCCCACGTGAACCAGTGGGAAAGCGCAGACTCGGAAACAGGAATCTCAATTCCATAGCTGCTCTTCAGCTTTCCAGCAAAGAAGAACCAGCCGAGCCGAGCCGCCGCGCAAATCAGAAGCGTTCGCGCCCAGCCCCATCGAACGCGTAAAAAGAGCAGCAGAAAATATGCCAGGTACAACTGCTCTTCAATCGCCAGCGTCCAGAAGACTCCGTTGATGCTGTAGCAGGTGCGTGGGTCCAGATTGTGCAGCATGAGGAGATGCAAGAGCACGTCCCACGCAAAAAAACGTGTCAACTGCACCTCTTTCGTCAGCACAAGAATTATCAGATAAAGCGCGAGCGCGATGAGATAGGGCGGGTAGAGTCTTCGCAAACGTCTCTTCCAGAAGGCTGCAAAGTTGATTTCAGGATGGCTGTCAATCGTGCGCGCTCTGGCCCATTGCAGATGTATGCAGAAGCCTGAGATGACGAAGAACAGATAGACGCCGACATAGCCGAAAGAGAAGACCCACAGCAACGGCTTCATCAACAGAAGCTGGCCCGGCGTTGAATTGACAATCGAGATTTTATGAAGCGTGTGGTAGAAGACTACGCCGAGCGCAGCCACGCCGCGCAATGCGTCAATGCTCTGCAACCGTTTACCGGCGTAGAGAGAGCGTGCCTTACTTTTGAGTGTCGCAGTTGAAACCAAACAGAAGATTCGCCTGAGAAAAGTTTAAAAAGCTGTCCGTTGTCAGTTGTCCGTTGTCAGTTGTATGTGATTGTTAAAATGAATGCTGAAAGCAAGCCTCCCATGTGATTCACACTCAAAACAACTGACAACTGGCTACGGACAACGGACAGCTTTTATTTAACCACAGGATCGTCAGTTGATGCAGGCTGGCCGCGATGGTCTCCGGCGTGTATGACGCCGTTCTCGTCCAGATGGAAAGAGAGAATCCCTTCTTTGCCGTAGTTGGTAGGAAGCGCGTTGGCTGTAAACTTCTCGCCGATGATTGTGACCTCGAATTTGTAGCCGCGATTTTCAATCATGGGCTTGGGCACGCCGCCTTCTTTTATCAACTCATCGAGCGATGCGAAATTTCCTTTGCCTTTCGATTCCTTGTAGTTGCTCTCTGCCCGATCAATGTTTCTGAGAACCGCAACCGCGACTGACTGATTAGCGATGGCGGGCTTTGAACTCAAGGATGCCTGCGCCACAGCCATCACAATCAGGTTGCGCGGAATATGAAGCTCATGCAGGTGGCCTGTGCCGTCGTTGGTTAAAGAGTAGGTGAGAGGCTCAGGCTCGAAATTGTAGCGTGAGAGAAACTGGCGGCTCTCTTCATCCGAGAGAACAATCGGATTGCTGAGCGCATCTTTATAGCCTTGCATGAGAGTTTTTGAGACATAGATTTGTCCGAGCGTCAGTCGCGGCTGCCATTGGGTCGCCAGCCTGTATGAAGAGTTTGAAGAAAGAGTCTCGTGCTTGTTGTAAGCTTCAACGACATGATTGATGGTCGCAGGTTCCGGTGCAATGACCAGAAAATTGTTGACGTATGCTATTGAGAACGCGCCGTAGTTGACTATCTCCGCGTCTCCAACCTTTTGCGTTTGAGCTACTGCGGCGAGTTGCTTGATTCCGAAAGCGTCCATCACTTTTGGAAGCAGCGCGCGGAAAGCCTCCTTGTCTTTGAGCGCGATGAGAATTGCGATGCCGGGTTTTGTAGAACTCTCTGGCTTGGATGTGGGCGTCGCCAGCGCGAGCATACTAAACCATTCGAGAGGCAGAGCCACCGCAACTTCGTTTCCGATTGTCGCCAGAAACTCCTCTTTGATTTTGAATCCATGAATCTTCTCAAAGAGCGCGATCTGTATTGCCATCGCAGAATCTTTGATTCTCTCTTCTCTTGTCCGGGCGACATCGGTATTCTCATCCTTCTTCAAGCCCAGCGCGGAGTCGTAAATCTGCGGCAGGTCGAGCGACGTTGTGATGAAGAGTTCCGTGTCCGAAGGCAGGACCGCAGGCGATTCGGGAGTTTGCTGCGGGCCGGAAATCAATGCCGGAAGAAAAGGAATAGGCGTCACCTGAGAGCCGTTTGCGCTGACGAGGAGCGCGCGAAGAATCAAGTCGTCCGCTTCGAGGGCCACGCCGATTCCAACAGCATCGGGCCATTTCTCCTGCCCGCGAAAGAGGCCGCTAAAAAGCGTGGAGAAGAGCATTTCCTGTTCACGCTGTGCGGCAGCTTCCTGTTCCTGTTCCGGATTAGGCGAACTCTGCGCAATAGGAGCGGGACTGTTGTTTGGCGCAGCCTCTCTGGAAAGCTCCGCGCCTGTCATCGCTTCATTGGCAGGCTCGCTTGTCTCTGCTTCCGACATCGCAGCTTCATCATCTGCTTCGTTCGCAGGCGGCGACGACATCTGCGAAGAGGGTAGAGGTGTTGAAGAAGCCATCTCTGTCGTTGATTGTGCGTCAGGCACTTCTATAGAAACAATCGCATTCTGGTCCTCATCACCGGTTTTGGCTGCCGCCTCCGCCATCTCTTTTTCACGTTGCGCCTGAATTTGATTCTGGAGCGCGAAGTTGTAGTAAACGAAGACCGCATCGTTGGTGAAGCGATCACGAACTTGACGGAAGCTGGCATCTTCAGAGAGCGGCGTACTGTCATCGGGCAGCAGGCTCTTGAAAGTAAAAACGGACAGGCTCATCAAGAGCAGATTACCTCTGCGCTTCATCACAAAGGGCAAGGCTTGATCTTCACTTTTCGCCTCAGCTTCTTTCTTAGCTTTCGCCCTTGTTGTGTTTGCCCCGCGCGCTTCTTTGTTTTGTGCGCTGCTCTTGTTTGTCTCTGCCTGAGCATCAGGAGTAGGCCGGGGCGTGGGCAAAACTGTCGGCAGGAACGTTTTCAGCTTCGGCTCGAATTTCATGGCCTCGTCGGGCGAAGAGAGTTCGAGCGCAAAGAAGATGTCGGGTAGACCTGAGCGAGCAGGCCCGGTGGCGAAATGAAGACGCGCGGCAAGCAGGGCATCCGCATTTGCCGTCAGAAAATTGATGAGCGTTTTGAACTCTTTCGGCGCGCTTTCAACCAAACGCACAGGCTCAAGCACATCCAGCAGCCCGCCGGAGCGCACCTGCTGGCCTATCGTGCGAACCTCGCCATAAATCTTGTAGCTATCCGCAGACACCATCGTGTCAAAAGAAATATTCGTCTCAAGCTGTCGCTGCGCTTGCGCCGGAGGAGCCTGCGCCGCCGCAGGCTTAGGTGCAGGCTGCTGGCCTATGGTCTGCGCCGCCAGAAACGATATTGAAAGCAGCAACGCGGCCACACTTCTCATGTTCAAAAAAGAGTTCATGCTCATCATCCTGATTCTCATCCGGGTTGAGATGCCAACAATTAAATACACGCGGCTTGACGGGAATGTTCCCGTTTGATTTGGATAAGGACTCTCATCAAACCCGGATTGATTATGACAACAAATTCAAGTTTACGGTAGAGAAATTTGATTTCGCGCTGGAGGCGCAAAGACGCAAAGAAGAGCGCGAAGAGGTTGAGAGCTGATCTTTCCTGCGTGCGTTCCTTCGCGCCTCTGCGCCTTTGCGCGAAACTCGCTTATTGATTACTCTCAATCAGCAATAAAAAGATTAAGGAGCAAACTGATGGCGCTCATCGGAGCAAATGAATTGAAGCGGAAGCTGCTGATCTCAGTCGAAGGCCAGCCCTACAGTGTGATTGATGTGTTCTTTGCCTCGCCGACGGCGCGCGGGGCAGCCACAATGGTGCGCACAAAGCTGCGCCACATTCTGACGGGCGCGGTGCTTGAAAAAAACTTTCGCTCCGGCGAGAAATTTGAAGAGCCTGACGTTGAGCTAACACCCGCATCGTTTCTCTACTCAGACCCCGCAGGCTATCATTTCATGGACGAAGCAACCTACGAGCAGTTTGCTTTCACAGCCGAACAGGTCGGAGATGATCGAGGCTATTTGAAAGAGGGCGTCACGCTTCATATCCTGAAATTCAACGGCGCTCCGGTTTCTTTGCAGCTACCGCAATTCGTCGAGCTTCAAGTCAAGAGCACCGAACTGGGCCTGCGCGGAGACACAGCCGCAGGCGGCGCGAGCAAGCAGGCGACGCTGGAAACGGGCATCACAGTCCGCGTCCCTCTCTTCATCAAGGAAGGCGAGACCGTGCGCGTCAACACGCAGACGGGCGAAGTCTCAGGCCGCGCATGAGGAAAGAGAATGAAGTCGCATAGAAAATCTTTGACGTTCAATGTCCCTGAAAGAATGGGCTTCATTAACATCACGAGCGATGTTGAGCGCGAGGTCGCGTTGAGCGCCGTGAAGGAAGGTTTGTGTCTCGTCAACGCCATGCACATCACCGCGAGCGTTTTTATCAACGATGATGAGCCGGGCCTGCACGAAGATTACAAGCGCTGGCTCGAACAGCTCGCACCCTTTGATCCGAGTCCCGAAGCGTATCATCACAACCGCACGGGCGAAGACAACGGCGACGCGCATCACAAGCGGCAGATCATGGGCCGCGAAGTCGTCATTGCGATTACGAACGGCAAACTCGACTTCGGCCCCTGGGAGCAGATTTTTTACGGTGAATTTGACGGGCAACGTAGCAAACGTGTGCTCATTAAAATCATCGGCGAGTGAAGAGAAGGCAAAGGTAAAAAGGTAAAAGGAAAAGTTCGGAGGTTATTTCAAAAATTCCTATGAGCACAGTTCCTGACAAAATCATCTATTCGATGGTCGGCGTCGGCAAGAATTATGACCGCAAGACTGTCTTGAAAAATATTTACCTCTCCTACTTCTACGGCGCGAAGATTGGAGTCATCGGTCTGAACGGTTCGGGCAAGAGTTCGCTGCTGCGAATACTTGCGGGCGTTGATAAAGAGTTTACCGGCGAGACGGTTCTTTCGCCGGGCCACACCGTAGGTTTTCTTGAACAGGAGCCAAAGCTGGACCAGACCAAAACTGTGCGCGAGATTGTCGAACAGGGCGTGCAGGAGATTGTTGATCTACTCAAAGAGTATGAAGAGATTAACAACAGGTTTGCAGAGCCTATGACGGATGATGAGATGGCGGCTCTGCTTGAGCGTCAGGGTGTGGTGCAGGAAAAACTCGATGCCGTTGACGCGTGGGAGCTTGATTCAAAACTTGAGATGGCGATGGACGCTCTGCGCTGCCCGCCGGGTGAGACTCCGGTCAAAGTCTTGTCGGGCGGAGAGCTAAGGCGTGTGGCCCTGTGCCGCCTGCTGTTGCAACAGCCCGACATACTCTTGCTGGATGAGCCGACAAACCATCTTGATGCCGAGTCGGTCGCGTGGCTTGAACAGCATCTGCAAAAATATCCGGGCACAGTCATTGCCGTAACGCATGACCGCTACTTTTTAGACAACGTGGCGGGCTGGATTCTTGAGCTTGATCGAGGCGAAGGGATTCCCTGGAAAGGAAATTATTCTTCATGGCTTGAGCAGAAGCGTGTTCGATTGCAGCAGGAAGAGAAGAGTGAGTCAGAACGGCAGAAGACGCTTGAGCGCGAACTCGAATGGATCAGGATGTCTCCGAAGGGCAGGCGGGCGAAGAGTAAAGCGCGCATCAACTCTTACGAAGCTCTGCTCAGTCAGGAGAGTGAACAACGCCGCGAGGATTTGGAGATTTACATTCCGCACGGCCCACGTCTCGGCAATCGCGTCATCGAAGCCGAAGGCGTGAGCAAGGCTTATGGTGATCGCTTGCTGGTCGAAGGGATGACTTTCAATCTTCCGCCCGGCGGCATCGTCGGCATCATTGGTCCAAACGGCGCGGGCAAGACCACGCTCTTCCGTATGGTCACAGGCGAGGAACAGCCCGATAGCGGCGCAATCAAGATCGGCGAGACGGTCAAGCTCGCCTACGTTGACCAGAGCCGCGATGCGCTTGATGGGGATAAGAGTATCTGGGAAGAGATTTCTGACGGCCTTGATGTCGTGCAGCTTGGTCCAAAGCAGGTCAACTCGCGCGCCTATGTTGCGCGCTTCAATTTCTCAGGCTCGGACCAGCAGAAAAAGATTGGCGCGCTCTCGGGCGGCGAGCGCAACCGCGTTCATCTGGCGAAGATGTTAAAGGAAGGCGCAAACGTCTTGCTGCTGGACGAGCCGACAAACGATTTGGATGTCAACACGATGCGCGCGCTCGAAGAGGCTCTGGAAAATTTTGCAGGCTGCGCTGTCGTCATCAGCCACGACCGCTGGTTTCTTGACCGCATCGCCACGCACATCCTCGCGTTTGAAGGCGATAGCAAGGTCGTCTGGTTTGAGGGAAATTTCTCTGACTACGAAGCTGACCGCCGCGCGCGTCTGGGCGCGGCAGCAGACCAGCCGCACAGGATTAAGTACAGGCAGTTGACCCGAAACTAGAGTAAATATCGTAGGGGCAGGGCTTGTC
>JBAWGU010000565.1:0-2566 GCA_049593215.1 Pyrinomonadaceae bacterium | reverse complement strand
TATCCTGTCTATCCTGTCCATCCCTGTTTGAATTCTTCTGTAGCTTGTGCGGGCAGGGACAAGCCCTGCCCCTACAGAATTGCTGTTGATTTTCAGTCTCGCGCCGTTGTGCGCTACACTCTGCATCTTAGTTGAATTCAATGTGCGGCCTCGCTTCAGTCTCTTTCTGAAAGGAGTCGTGAGATGCGATTCGAGTATTACACAGACAAACTCAAGGATGTGCCGAAGCTCTCTGTTGACGGGACTGTTCCAAACAGCATTCATTTCTCGCACTGGCAGGGGAACACTACGGACGCTTCCGTGAAAGCTGATACTTCGACGGAGATTGCTTTGAATCTGATTGCTTCGTCGCGCCGCGAAGAGTTGACCGAAGGCGTAGAGCTTGTCACGAACAATCATTTCGACACGGACGGCGTGCTCTCCGTGTGGACCATGCTCAAGGGCGAGCGCGCAGATGATTTGCGCGAGCAGTTGATTGCGGCGGCAGTGGCCGGAGACTTTTCGGAATACACTGGCGAAGACGGCGTGCGCGCGAGCATCTGCATTCAAGGCTCTGACAATCCGCTGGCCTCAAAGGAAGAAACAGGGTCGCCGCTCGCGCGCCGTCTCGCGGGCGAAAGCGTGGAGGATGATGCGCGCGCATACGATCTGGTGCTGCCTGAAGTCGAGCGCGTGCTGACGCGCACCAGTGATTACGAAGCTTTATGGCGGCCTGCATGGGAGCGCATCGCTGCGGCTCTGGAGAGTTTTGCGAGCGGGCGTTCAAAGGTTGAAGAAGACGTTGACGCGCATCTCTCCGTGGTCACGCTCGCGCCTGAGATTTTCAGCCCGGAGGGTTTCGACGCGACGCGCCACTGTGCGCCCTACACGGCCATCTCGCAGCACGCGCGCGGACAAATCTATTTAATCGCCACGCCTTCAGGCGGTGGATGGAGCTACCGCATTGATTACCCTTACTACTCATGGGCGGAGACGGTCGTGCGCCCGCGCATAGAGCGTAGAGATTTGAGCGCACTGGTCGCGCGGCTGAACGAGCTTGAGAGAAGCGCGCAGGGGCGTTGGAAGATAGACACGAGCGAGCTTAGCTCCGCAGTTAAATTCATGGACCAGACAAACGCGCTCGCCCCGTCCAGCCTCGCGCCCGAAAGAGTTTCAGAAGAGACGCGCGCCGCGTTGCTCGAAACACGCGCGTCTGTGATTGGAGTATAAAAAGATGGTGAATAGTAAATGGTCAATGGTAAATGGACAAAGCAGTTCGTCTATTCACCATTTACCATTTACCATTTACCGCTCTTGAGTTATGCACGATGTTGTCATCATAGGGGCCGGGCCTGCGGGTTTGTCTGCGGCGATGTGGTGTGACGAGTTGGGGCTGGATACGCTTGTGCTCGAAGAGCGCGAGGAGACGGGCGGGCAGCTTCTCTCTGTTTACAATCCTGTCAGCAACTATCCGGGAGTGCGTGCGCGCGACGGACGCGAGTTGCGCGATCTGTTTGTGGCGCAGGCGGAAGAAGCGGAGTTTGATCTGTGGACCAATGTTGAGATTGAAAGCGTTGAGCTTCAGGCGAAGCGCATTGCTCTCAAAAGCGGTGAAGAGATTCAATCAATCAGCATCATCATTGCGACGGGGGTGCGCAAGAGAAAGCTTGGCGTGCCGGGCGAAGAAGAGCTAATGGGGCGCGGCGTTTTGGAGTCGGGTGTGAGAGACCGCGACGAGGTAGCCGGAAAAGATGTGTGCATCGTCGGCGGCGGCGACGCTGCTGCGGAGAATGCTTTGTTGCTGGCAGAAGTCTGCCCGACAGTGACGCTGGTGCATCGCGGCAAAAGTTTGAGAGCGCGCAAAGAGTTTGTCGAACGCCTGCGCGCGGAGCATTGCATCACGAACTTCAAAGAGTCTGTCTTAGAGCGCATCATCGGAACCGACAGGGTTGAAGGCGTTGAGATTCGCCGGAGCGGTGCGATAAAACCTTTTCAGATGGCCGTCGGCGGCGTGCTCATACGCATCGGGGTTGAGCCGAACACCGAGTTGTTCCGCGAACAGGTTCACATGGACGAGCGCGGCTACATCGTCGTCACGGGAGAGCATGAGACGAGCACCGGAAATGTCTTTGCCATAGGCGATGTGTCCAACCCGCTCGCTCCGACAATTAGCGGCGCGACGGGCGCGGGCGCGACGGCGGCGAAGGTCATCGCGTCTCGATTGAGTAGCTAATTACTTTCTTGATTTGATGCTGATATGATAGAGGCAAGCAAACAGATTAATGATGAGCTTCCGGCTTACACGGATGAGCATGTTCTGGCTTATCCGGTGGAGTATATTGCCGGGATAGATTTGTACAACGCAGGAGAGTATCACGCGGCGCATGATGCGTGGGAAGAGCGTTGGGTGGACGAGGCAGGGCCGCGCGAGAAACTGTTTTTGCAGGCGATGATTCAATCGGCTGTGGCCTTTCATCATCTTCAGATTGGAAGGCCGGGGGCGGCGCGGCGTATGTACCAGATGGCGAAAGAGAAGTTTGCGCGTCTGGGAACGCAGCAGTTTATGTCGCTTGATCTTGATTGGTAT
>JBAWGU010000564.1:0-2229 GCA_049593215.1 Pyrinomonadaceae bacterium | reverse complement strand
CCATTCGTCCTTTGCTCATTGAAGCACCATCTCAACAATAACTTTCTGAGTTTCTCTTGTCACTGAACCTTTTCCCACTTCTCCGGCGCGCTCACCCAGCGCACAATCTTCCAGTTCCCGCCGGGCTGCAATCGCCAGAGTTCGTTGCCGCGAATGATGCGCCTGACAGTTACGGGCGAGCCGTCGAAATGGACTGTCTCGGTCCAAATATCATAGACGGCAGCCATCCGGCCTGAGACGGCTACTTCATCAATCTTCAACTCGTAGGTCGAATACGACGCGCCATCCTTCTCAGGCAACCCGGCGAGAGCGAAGGCCGCACCGCCATGAAACTCCTTAGACTTGGGAAACCAGCCGACCACGTTTGGTCCCCAGATTTCACCTGCCTTTTTATCATCCCTTCGATTCGTTGCCTCTACCCAATCGGCAAGCGCCTTACGAATTTGCGCCTCCGACTTTTTGTCATCTGTTGACGGGCTGTGTCCGAGAGAGTCAGCGCCCGCAAGAACAAATAGAGAAAGAGCGACAACGCTTATCGCCATCATTCGCTTTCGCATACCTTCAACACCTCTCCGGTAAATACAGCCTTCTATCAAGCCCCAATTTAGCAGCCGTCGTAAGAGATTCATTTAGCTGCCCAATCTCTTCAACAGGACGGGGTGAAGATATTAGCGTGTTATCTGGTTGTCAATGTTTGGCCTTCAGCCCTGAGATGCTGCTCACTCGTATGGGCTATCAAAGGATTGTCCAAATAGAAAGAGTATGATACCTCTCCTCAGTTCTTACAGATGCCGACTGATGAAAAGCGCACTAGACGGAGGCCGCCATGCTATCCAGAATCACCACACTGCTCTTAGTCTCTGCTATCTTAACCGCTCTCACCGCGCCCGTTGCGCGCTCGCAGCAGCAGGCAATCAATAAACAGCAGATGGCCGAAGAGGTGCGCGCGGAATTTCTGCACGCGTGGAACGGCTATAAGAAATACGCATGGGGACATGACGACCTGCGCCCTTTGACGAAGAGCTTTCACGACTGGTACGCGCAGCCTTTGTTGATGACGCCTGTTGATGCGCTCGACACGATGCTGCTGATGGGAATGAAAGACGAGGCGGAGCGCACGAAGAGATACATCATTGAAAATCTCTCGTTCGATAAAGACATCTCTGTGCAGAATTTTGAAATCACGATCAGACTTCTGGGCGGACTTCTCTCCGCCTATCAGATGACGGGCGACCGGCGGCTCTTGAGGATGGCGTTGGATTTGGGCAACAGGCTCCTGCCTGTCTTTGAGTCACCAACAGGGCTGCCTTACAAATTCGTTAATCTCAAGACAGGCAAAGTGCGCGGCGCAGAGACCAACCCTGCCGAGACCGGAACTTTGATGATAGAGTTTGGCGCGCTCAGTAAGCTCACACGTAAACCTGTCTTCTACGACAAAGCCAAGCGCGCATTAGTTGAAACTTATAAACGCCGTTCTCCAATCGGCCTTGTCGGAACAAGAATCAATGTCGAGACGGGCAAGTGGACCAACACGGACAGCCACATCAGCGCAGAGATAGACAGCTATTACGAATATCTTTTGAAGAGCTGGCTGCTCTTTGGAGACGAGGACTTCAAACGCATGTGGCAGGAGAGCATCGCTGCGATAAACAGGTATCTGGCGGACGAAGTTCGGCAGGAACTCTGGTACGGCCATGCAGAGATGCTCACAGGAGCGCGCACGGCAACCACCTTCGGCGCATTGGACGCTTTCTTTCCTGCTGTGCTGGCCCTCTCAGGCGACCTGCGCCGTGCGCGAGCGTTGCAGGCTTCGTCTTTTAAGATGTGGACCAAACACGGCATCGAGCCGGAAGAGATAAATTACAGGACGATGGAAGTGGGAGAGGCTGGTTATCCTTTGCGACCGGAGATTATTGAATCGGCGTATTACCTCTATCACTACACGCGCGACCCGGAGTACCTGCGTATGGGAAAAATCTTCTTCGACGACTTTGTGAAATATTGCAGGACTGATGAAGGATACGCTGCGCTCAAGAGTGTCGTAACAAAAGAGAAATCAGATTCGATGCAAAGCTTTCTCTTCGCGGAGACGTTCAAATATTTCTATCTTCTGTTTGCTTCACCGCAAACATTGAGGTTTGAGCGAGTGGTCTTTAATACAGAGGCGCATCCGATTAGAAAGAGATGGTGAGACAACCACTATAGTCAGAACCGCCTGCGGTAGCGGGC
>JBAWGU010000563.1:0-1658 GCA_049593215.1 Pyrinomonadaceae bacterium | reverse complement strand
ACTTATTTCTGCGGCGCAGTGGCCGCCGGTGGATCGCCGCTCGATTTCAGGCGCGACGCTTCTTTAATCAGATCGTTGGTGATGACAAAGCCCATCAGGAGCAGCAGCACTACGAAGCCTACCTGTTGAATGCGCTCGCGCATTGTCATAGAGAGCGTGACGCCGATCAGGCCAAGCACTGCTTCGATGAGCAACAGGAAGATTGCGCCGCCATCAAGCACAGGGATGGGCAAGAGATTAAAGACGCCCAGATTCAAGCTCAGGAATCCGAGCATGACGAAGATGCCGCTCCACCCGCCTGCCTCGACAGCAGTGGTTGAAGCGCGCGCAATTCCAATTGGTCCTGACAGAGTTTCGCTGACGCGCCTTTGGCCTGTGAATAATTGGCCCAGAGCCTTGCCAGTCAAACGCATAATCTCAACATTGGAATTAACGGCGTAGCGAGCCGTACCCGACAGGCCGACATTCTGACGCGGCACAACATCATCGAGGCCAATGCCCAGCCGCGCTCTCTCATGTCCCTGATCATCCTTGATGCGCTGAACGCCGGATTTCACTTCCAGTTGTTTGCCTTCGCGCTCGATTGTTAATGTGACCTGCTCCGCCTGATTCTCGCGTATGAGTTGTGTGGCCTGCGCGCGGTTTCGCACAGGCGTGCCATTAATCGCCACGAGACGGTCGCCCGGCTGCAAAGATGCTTGCTCCGCAGGAGAACCTTTTTCGACAGAGCCAATGGTTACAGGCACGGCGATGCCGTAATCGGGCATGATGCCGAGTTCACCGATAGTCTCAGTATCAACCTTGACCAGCTTCGGTGTGACGCTCATCGGAATTCGCTTTCCGTCGCGCTCAATCACCATCGGAATTGGCTGAGCCTCTTTCGTCGGCGCGACTGTCGCATCGCCGTGGATGCTATCCCACGTAGGGTTGTCCATGCCGTTGAAAGAAACGATGCGGTCGCCGGGTTGAAGACCTGCCACCTGCGCCGCGCTATTCGGCTCGATGCGATTGATGGTCGGTGAAGTCGGAGCAATAGGCACGCCCCAGAGCAACCCCGCGATGAAAGGAATGGCGAGCGCGGTTAAGACGTTCATTACTGGTCCAGCAATAGAGACTGCGATCTTCTGCCAGCGCGGGCGCAAGGAGAACTGCTCTTCAGGCGGAATGTCCGATTCACCCGCGCCTTCAATCGCCGCGTTCGATTCATCGCCGCCGAGTTTGACATAGCCGCCAAGCGGAATCGCAGAGACGCGATAATCCGTATCTCCCCATTTTCGCCCGAAGAGACGCGGGCCAAAGCCTACGGAAAACGTCTCGACGCGAATCTTAAACATCTTGGCGACAATGAAGTGGCCGAACTCGTGCAGCACGACGGCAGCGCCCAGAATAAAGAGGAAGGCGAACGGGCCTTGTAAGCCCCAGAATTTATAGATTAAAACTACTCCTGCCACGAGCAGAGCAAGGATTATTATTTTTTTAGAATAGCGCATCAGAACAAAGCTCTCGTTTTCTGCTAAGACCTCAATTAAAACTTCACGTCACACACACGGTTAGAGTCAAGACGCCCCGGACCTGGTTGCATACGAGTTTACGCAACACGCATGACAAAGGCAAACCTGTTGCGATTTCGCGCGACCCGGGAGCGCAGGCATCTTGCC
>JBAWGU010000562.1:0-5489 GCA_049593215.1 Pyrinomonadaceae bacterium | reverse complement strand
CTCAAAGATCATGAAGCTTCTGCCCGATCAACTTCTTGGAGGCATCGGGATGCCTGAGTTGAGCGATGAGCAATCGAAGCAGATGGAGAAAGAACTCAAGCGCACGGAAGCCATCATTGATTCGATGACGCAGGAGGAGCGTTACGATCACAAGATTCTGAACGCCAACCGTCGTCGCCGTATCGCGCGTGGCTCCGGCGTGACCGTCGCGGATGTCAACGCGCTGATTAAGCAGTACACGGAGATGCGACAGATGATGCGTCAACTCTCCGGCTCCGGCCTCTTCGGCGGCATGGGCGGCGGCAGTGGCGGTGGCGGCGGCTTGAAAGGCAAGATGATGCGCCGCATGGCTGGCATGATGGGAATGCCCGACATGAGCGGCATGATGGGCGGCAACGGTGGCGATGACGAAGGCGATTTCCAGATGCCCTCGCTTCCGGCAGGGCCGTCACGCAAGAAACTGAAGAAGAAAAAGAAGAAACGGAAGAGATAACAGTTTTCGGTTTTCAGTTTTCAGCAAGACTCGGTTGAGCTTTTTCTGAAACTGAAAACTGAAAACTGAAAACTGAAAACTGGAGGTTAAGAGTTGTTAGCAATCAGATTGATGCGCATGGGCGCGAAGAAGAGACCGGCGTACCGCATTGTGGTGAAAGAGAAGTTGTCGAAGCGCGATGGCGCGTACCTCGAAAACCTGGGCACTTACAATCCGACGCGGGACCCTGCGGAAATTAAGTTGAACGCGGAGCGCGTGCAGTATTGGATTGAAAAGGGGGCGCAGCCAACAGACACTGTGCGCCGCTTGATTAAGGCCAGTGCGAAGACGCAAGCCGCGCAAACGCCGACAACAGTCTAAAGTCAGAGGTCTGGAGTCTAAAGTCAAAACGCATCAGCGCGTTTGTTGTCTTTGACTCCAGACTCCTGACTTCAGACTCCTGACTTATGATGAGAGATGTCATCGAAATGATCGTCAAGAATCTGGTGGACGACACAGATGCCGTTGACGTGCGCGAAGTCGAAGGCAGAGGCGCGACGGTGATTGAGGTGCGCGTCGCTGAAGAGGACATGGGCAAGTTGATCGGGCGGCAGGGCCGCACGGTTCGCGCGCTGCGCTCTCTTGTTCATGCGGCGGGCATGAAACAGAATCGTCGCTTCGTTTTAGAAATTGTGGAATGAGCGTCGAAGGCGGGAAGAGCGAGCATCCCCTTGACGCTCCTGATGATTTAATCTCTGTCGCAAAGGCGGTCAAGACACGCGGCCTGCGCGGTGAAATCGTCGCCGATCTTTTAACGGATTTTCCCGAACGCTTTGAGGGACTCGAAGAGTTGATCGCGGTTGCGCCCGACGGCAAGCGCATACGGCTGCGGCTTGAAGAGCACTGGCTTCATCAAGACCGCATCGTCTTTAAGTTCGAGGGCTACGATTCAATCGAAGCTGCGAGCGCGCTCGTCGGATATGAGTTGACAGTGCCCGAATCGGAGCGCGTGGAGCTTGAAGAAGATGAGTTCTACGATTGGGAGCTTGTCGGCTGCCGGGTCGAAACGGTTGAGGGCGAACAACTCGGGCGCGTGCGCGAAGTTTTAAGAACCGGCGCAAACGATGTGCTCGTTGTAGAGGGCGATGCCAAGCGCGAATACCTGATCCCGCTCGCGGAAGAGATTTGCGTTAGCGTTGATATTGAAGAGAAGTTGATTCGCGTTGACGCGCCTGAAGGACTGTTGGAATTTTAGATTTTGGACAGAAAATTAACAGGGATGGACAGGATAGACAGGATGAAGAAAAGAATTTGCTCATCGGTTCATTGAATCAATGAGTAAATGAGCAAATCAGTCAATCTCTTTTTATCCTGTCTATCCTGTCCATCCCTGTTAATTAATTCTTTCGCCAAATGAAATTTGACATTATCACGATCTTCCCCGAATTTTTCGGCGCGGTCTTTGACTACGGCATCGTGAGGCGCGCACGCGCGGCGGGTTTGGTTGAGATCAGCGCGCACGACTTGCGCGAGTGGACGACAGACAAGCACAGGCAGGTTGATGATCGTCCGTTTGGCGGCGGCGACGGGATGGTCTTAAAGCCTGAGCCGATTTTCGCCGCAGTTGAAAATTTGACAGGCGCAAGCGAGCGAGCGAGTTATGCGGCAGAGACGCGCGTTGTGCTGCTTTCGCCGCAGGGCCGAACGCTCACGCAAACGCTTGCACAAGAGTTTGCCGCGAGCGCACAGCATATCGTTTTGATCTGCGGGCGTTATGAAGGCGTTGACGAGCGCGTGGCAGAGGCTCTGGTGACGGACGAAATCTCTATCGGGGATTACGTCCTGTCCGGGGGCGAACCTGCCGCAGTTGTTTTAGTTGATGCGGTAGTGCGTCTCTTGCCCGGCGCGCTGGGGAGCGAGACTTCTGCGGTCAACGAATCCTTCTCGGAAGGGTTGCTGGATTACCCGCACTACACGCGACCGCCTGAGTTTCGCGGGATGCGAGTGCCGGAGATTTTGCTCGGCGGCAATCACGGAGAGATTGAGCGCTGGCGTCGTGAGCAGGCGCTCTTGAAGACCGGTCGCAACAGACCGGACCTATTGAAATAATTTTGGAGTAAATGTTATGAACCGCTTAGATACAGTTGAGAAGACACAGATGCGCGAGGGCATCCCTGCGTTTCAGCCGGGCGACACCGTGCGCGTTCACGTGCGCATACAGGAGTCTGCCGAGAAGTGGCGCTTGCAGGCGTTTGAAGGCGTCGTGATTGCCCGAAAACACGGCGGAGCGCGCGAGACCATCACCGTGCGTAAGACGAGTTTCGGCGTCGGCGTCGAGAGAATCTTTCCGCTTCACGCGACCATCATTGACCACATTGATGTCGTCAAGCGTGGCCGCGTCCGCCGCGCCAAGCTCTACTACCTGCGCAACCTGCGCGGTAAAGCTGCGCGCATACGCGAACGCGATACGCGCAATACGCAAGCCAACGCCGACGCTCAAGCCGCGGGGAAGAAATAGAAGAGCAGGGATGAGGGATGAGGGATGAGGGATGAAAGAAAAGCATCGTGCTTGACTTCATCCCTCATCCCTCATCCCTCATCCCTTCATATTGCCATTGACGCGCATTCTGTCGGGACGGGGCTGGCGGGCAATGAGAGTTACATTGCGAATCTGATTGAAGCCCTCGCCGAAGTTGATCAGGTTAATCGTTACACTTTGTATGTGACGAAGCAGGCGGCAATCGAGCGGTTCAAAGATCGCTGGCCGCACGTCAATGTGCGAATGACGCTGCCGCACACGCCGCTTGTACGCATCCCGCTCACGCTCGCCACAGAGCTTCGCCGCCGTCCTGTTGACCTGCTGCACGTTCAATACACCGCCCCGCCGCTCGCTCCCTGTCCAATAGTTACGACGATTCACGATCTCTCGTTCGAGCATTTGCCGGACACTTTCAAACGCAGAAGCCGTTTGCAGCTTCGCCTGACCGTGAGGCGCAGTGCGCGCACCGCCGCCCACGTCATCACCTCATCAGAATACTCGCGCCGCGATCTCGTTGAGACTTACAAACTCCCGCCCGGGCGTGTGAGCGTGACGCCGCTTGCCGCGTCCAAACACTTTGCGCCTGTCGTGGACGAGAGAGAGTTGCGGCGCGTGCGCGAGCTTTACCGGATTGAAGGCGAATACATTTTAGCCGTCGGATCAATTCAGCCGCGCAAGAACCTTGTGCGTCTAATCAATGCGTATTCAGACTTGCGCCGTGCGCGCACTCAGGCTAAGCTTCCGAAACTTGTCCTCGTGGGAAAACGCGCCTGGCTTTATGACGAGACGCTCAAAGCGATTGAGCGTGAAAATTTAGGAGATGATCTGTGCCTGACGGGTTATGTGCCGGAGAGAGATTTGCCCGCGCTCTACACCGGCGCGCTCTGCTTCGCCTATCCGTCTTACTTTGAAGGCTTCGGCCTGCCGCCCTTAGAAGCGATGCAGTGTGGCACGCCCGTCATCGCAGGAAACAGGACCAGCCTGCCGGAAGTAGTCGGTGATGCGGGTTTGCTCTTTGATCCTTTTAATGTGAGCGCGATGACGGCTGCGCTGGCGCGCATGATAGATGATGAGGAACTTCGTCGTGCGTTGCGCGTGAAAGGCTTGGAGCGCGCGAGACTGTTCGATTGGCGCAAGACGGCGCAGATGACTTTGAAGATTTACGAGCAGTCCGCGCAAGCTCCGAAACGCCGCCGCCGAAAAGAACAGTTTTGAAAAAAGTTCGTATTTACTTTACATTCGGGTACACTGTTTAATCATAAACTCCGGCTATGATTAAAAGCTCTGCTAACTCAGAGGTCTTGATCGTCGCACAGATCACTGTCTAATGCGTATCGCAATTTTAGGAACACGCGGTATTCCGGCCAGCTACGGCGGCTTTGAAACTTTTGCCGAGCAGCTTTCAACCAGATTGGTCGCGCGCGGCCACGAAGTCACGGTCTATTGCCGCGCACACTACGTCTCCCCGCGCCAGCTCGAATATCACGGCGTGCGCCTGAAAGTCCTGCCCACGATTCGCCACAAATACTTCGACACGGTGGTCCACTCTTTTCTCTCCGCGCTTTATGCCGTGCCTGCGCGCTACGACGCCGCGCTCATTTGCAACGCTGCCAACGCGCTCTTCTCTCCGATATTGAGATGGACGGGCACGCCCGTCGCCATCAACGTTGACGGCCTCGAACACAAGCGCAAGAAGTGGAACTGGCTCGGTCGCGGCTACTACCTGCTCGCCGAACGTCTCGCCACGATTCTTCCCAACGAGATTGTCACGGACGCGCGCGTGATTCAAGACTACTACCTCACGCGCTACAACACGCCTTCGACGATGATTGCCTACGGTGCGGACGTTGAGCGCCGCCCGGACCCCGCGCTTGTGCGTCAATGGAGAGTTGAGCCAAACCGCTACGTGCTCTACGTCTCGCGCCTTGAGCCTGAGAACAACGCGCAGATGGTGATTGAGGCTTTCAAGAAAGTTCGCACCGCGCACAAGCTGCTCATCGTCGGCGACGCGCCCTACGCGGAAGAGTACATCAACGAGCTGCGCGCACGCGCACGCCGCGACCGCCGCATCATCTTCACAGGCTTCGTCTTCGGCAAAGACTATCGCGCGCTGCAACAGAACGCTTATTGCTACATACATGCCACGGAAGTCGGCGGCACGCACCCCGCGCTCCTCGAAGCGATGGGTTACGGCAACTGCGTGCTCACGCTCGGCACGCCCGAAAACATAGAAGCCGTCGGCGACGCAGGCATCCCTTATAGAGACGAAAACGACCTCGCCGAACAACTACAACGCGTCCTTAGAGACGGCTCGCTCGTACACTCCTACCGCCAGCGCGCGCAGGCACGCGTCAAACAACTCTACGACTGGGAACACGTCGTTGACCGCTATGAAAATCTATTTGCAGAAATGGCAGGCCAGCCCATGCCCGCCGCCGATGAAATCGCTTTGTCCGCGCAGGCTTCGCGGCATGAGAC
>JBAWGU010000561.1:0-1958 GCA_049593215.1 Pyrinomonadaceae bacterium | reverse complement strand
CTGTCCATCCTGTTTGAATTCTTCTTCAGATTGAGCGGGCTGCGGACTTGCCCTGCCCCTACAATATATGAAAAGGAAGTATTAAGGGTTCTGAGCCTTGTTGCTCAAACCAGCAAATGTCTTGATTAACAAGATCAATCTTCAAAGTGTATGAGCCGGGCGTTTGCGGCGCGTGGCGTTCGAGCGTGAGCTTGACCCTTTCGCCCGGCGCGATTGCATTCGGAAGCGGCGGCTCTCCGTGAAACTCTTCGATGACTTCGCCTGCCTCGTTGATAATCTTGATGCCGAGCCGCACTGTTCCTTTCAAGGCGGCGCGGCTGGTGAGCCAGAGGGTGTTGCCCGCGTTCTCAATTTCAAAAGAGACGCGCAGAGGGGCGCGCGGCGCGAAACGTTCCGCCCATTCGTCTGACAAACTGATGCGCGCGCGCAGTCTGTCCGGTTTGCGCGTGTCCGGCAGGCTTGCCGCTTCGTTTGTCTTGCCGACCTTCTTGCATAAAAGATAGTTGACCGCCGCAGGCTCCACGCGAAGACGCTCGCCCTCCATCATCTCGCGCTCGAAGAGACCGTTGACGCTGACGTAATCGCCCGTGACGGCAAAGCCTTGCTCGCGCAGCAGGGCGCGCAGGTATTTATGGGTGAAAGGTGATTCCAGAGTCTCGAATGTCAGCATCACGTCTCGCAACTCTTCTTCAGTCTGAGAGCCTGCGGGCGGGCGTTCTCCTTCCATCACGAACAGCAGCCCGCCGTATCGAAGCATCGCGGCGAGGTTTCGCACCACCGCGCGCTCGTCTTCAAAGTGATGGAGCGAATCATAGCAGATGATGGCATCGAAAGTTTCAGCAAGCGGCAAGCCCTCAACGTCGTGTGTGATGAAGCGATATTTGAGAGGCGTTTGGTGGTCCACTCCGTAAGGCACACGTGAGAGACGCTCGCGCGCCATCTCTATGAGGTCCGGGCTGATATCTATGCCTGTCACGTCGTAGCCGAGCCGCGCGAAATATTCAGAGAGCCAGCCTGAGCCGCAACCGACATCGAGTATCGTAGCTCCGGCGGGCAGCGCAAAGGTCATGGCGAGATTGGCAAAGTCGCAGAAGTGTCGGTACGTGTCTTCATCCAGCCCTTCGCCCTGCCAGCGCGAAATTTTATTGGCGAGATTGTAAAAAGGTTTTGTGAAGAGATGATAACGATTGCTCTCATCAAGGCGGCGCGGGTATTCGATTGCGCCGCGCTTCCAGTCCATGCCTTCAATTTTTTGAAAGCGGCGGCTTGCGGAAAGCGCCGCATCTGTCGAAAGCTGATTGTTTGTCTCTTCATCTTTCTTCAAAGAGCCGTTTTGTGAGGACGCATAAAGCCTCGCGTTTACGCCGATTCGTTTGCGTAGCGGCGCATCCGCGATGAGCCTTTCAAGAAAAGCATGAAGGAGCGCGTCTCTGTATTCATCAACGTCAATCTTAACAACAACGTCATCCGGCAGCTCTGAGAGCGGGTTGACGTTGGGAACGAAGACGGTAACTCCTGCGGTCATGATGCGGCGCAGCGTGTCTGAAATTTCATTCTCATTCCGCTCATGCAGTTGCAGCGCGATGTCTGTGGCGGCAATTCGTTCTTCAAACTCTTCATCTGAATTTATAACGCTCGCGCTCAGGCGGTCTGTTATACCATGCGCGCGTGCGCGTTCCATGATGTCGGACAAAGCGGCGGGCGCGCAGGTCAGGTCGTAGTGAAATGAAAAACGCTGCCGCAGAGTGGACAGAGCGCGCAGCACGGCTTCGAGAGATTCGTCTGCGCGCGTGATTGCGAAAGATGAGAGTATTACTTGCACGATTATTCTTGTTCTAGGCGTAGGAGATTGGCACGTCAGAAAATAATTTCGCGCAAAGGCGCAAAGACGCAAAGGAAAGCACGCAAGGTGATGAAGCACTCAATAGCTTTGCGTTCTTCTTTGCGTCTTTGCGCCT
>JBAWGU010000560.1:0-2060 GCA_049593215.1 Pyrinomonadaceae bacterium | reverse complement strand
CCCCTGCGCGTGCTGGCCGTGTGGATTGTCGCGGGACTGCTGTCGCTGGCGGGCGCGCTCACTTATGCGGAGTTGACGACGATGATGCCGCGCGCCGGAGGCGAGTACGTCTTCCTGCGCGACGCTTACGGGCCGCGCTGGGGATTTCTCTACGGGTGGACGCAGTTTCTTGTCGCACGCACAGGCTCGCAGGCGGCGCTCGCCATCGGCTTCGCCACGTTTCTCAACATCATTGTCGGCGGCGCGCTGGGCGGCGTTTACTTTACGATTCATCTGCCGGGATTCGATCTTCCCATCGGCAACTTGCAGATGGTTGCGCTCGGCTCAATCGCCTTGACGACGTTCATCAACTGCGCCGCCGTCTCTGTCAGCGGCAACGTCGCGTCCGCTCTGACGTTTCTCAAGATTGCGCTCATCCTTGTGATTGCCGTCGGAGCTTTCATGCTGGCAGACGGGCATTGGGCCAACTTCGCTTTGCTGAACATGGGCGGCAAGTGTGAAGGTGTCGAAGCGAGCGCGCGCGGAGGGTTGGCAGGATTCGGCGCGGCGATGCTCGGCGCGTTGTGGGCCTATGACGGGTGGAACAACGTTGCGCCCGTCGCGGGTGAAGTTCGCAACCCTTCGCGTAATCTTCCGCTCGCATTTATCGGCGGCACGCTCATCGTCGGCGCGCTCTACATCTTCATCAACGTCGCATATTTTTATGTTCTCACACCGACTGAGATTGCGAGCGTCTCGACGAGTTCGTCTGTGGCAACAGAAGCGGCGCAGAGATTTCTTGGACCAATGGCTGTCGGCCTGATTGCGGCAGCGATGCTCTCATCTTCCTTCGGCGCGCTGCACACGTCCGTGCTTTCGAGCGCGCGCTATCCTTACGCGATGTCGCGCGACCGCCTCTTCTTCACTTCGCTTGCGCGCCTTTCGCCGCGCACGCATGTTCCCGTGCGCGCGCTCGTAGCGCAGGGCGTCTGGGCAGGCGTGCTCACGCTCTCCGGCTCTTACGACACTTTGACAGACTATGCAATCTTCGCGCTCTGGATTTTCTACGGGCTGGCGACCGCCTCCGTCTTCGTCTTTCGCAAACGGATGCCGGATGCAGAGCGTCCCTATCGCACGTGGGGCTACCCCGTCGTGCCTGTGCTCTTCCTGATTGTGACGGCATGGCTGCTCATCAACACTATCTGGACGGCGCGCGACCAGATCACGCGGGGCGTAGCGCTGATGCAACAGGGCATGTTCATCAAGGGCGTGCTGACGACGGCGAGTTCCGCTCCCGTAGCAAGTCTCATCCTAATCCTGATTGGCCTGCCCGTTTACCTCTACTGGTCAAGGCATAGCCACATCGAATATGAAGAATAAGAAAAGCTGCCCGTTGTCAGTGGTCCGTAGTCCGTTGTTTGTGATTTTTAAGATGAATGCTCAAAACAAGCTTTCAATGACAATCACACTCAAAACAACTGACAACTGACAACTGACTACGGACATCTTTTCTTACTTCATCCTTGCTTTTGCGCCGTCTGTTTGGTATGAGAACTTCTGTTATCGAGCGCTTCCCCTTCGAGGTGACCCGGACCCGATGCGCGAAACAACAGAAGAGCGGCGCAATGCAAGGCGAGTTCGCGCCCGTCTTGATCTACGCACTATCTTGATGGCTACTCGCGTCACCCCTGACGGCGAAGAGCAAGTGCTGACATTTCTTGCTTACACACACGACATCAGCGAGACGGGTCTAGCCCTCATCGTCACCGGACAGGTCGCCACCCTGCTCGCGCCTCTCGGCGAAACTTACAAACTACAACTCGTGCTCAGTCTGCCAAAGGGGTCTATCGAGTTAGAAGCAAGGCCCGTGCGCTACGCCTCTTTTGAGAGAAGCGACTCTGCGCCGCACACGCTCATCGGCGCGCAGATCACGGAGATGGACGAAGACAACCGCACACGCTTTCACGAATACCTTAAAACTCTTATCTCTAATGGCGCAGATTCACCTGCCGCATCTTCACCAATCGCTGAATGATGAAAGAAAAGCTGTCCGTGGTCCGTAGTCAGTTGTCCGTTGTTTG
>JBAWGU010000559.1:0-3169 GCA_049593215.1 Pyrinomonadaceae bacterium | reverse complement strand
GTCAGAGACCGCGTCTAAACTGAACTGTTTATCTTGCCAATGCGCTTTTCATTCGACTTACTCCTTCTGCGAGCGCGGGTTTGTCAGCGCAGAAAGAGACGCGCAGGTAACCTTCGCCTTCCGCGCCAAAGGCGGAGCCGGGCACTGTGATAACACCATGTTCGAGCATGGCTTCTGCGACCTGCATAGAGTTGCCGTGCGCGCTCACGTCAACCATCGTGTAAAAAGCTCCCTCGGGTGCGACTGCGCGTAAATTCAATTCATCGCTGATGAGCGCAAGCAGATAGTCGCGCCGTTCACGAAAGACGTTGCGAAACGCCGCGCGCGAGCTTTCGGCTTCGTCGGTCCACGCAGCGAGCGCCGCTTTCTGCGAAACGGTCGAAGCGCAGGTTGTGACATAGCCGTGCAGGATGAGCGCGCTCTTGATGACAGCCTCGTCGCCGCACATCCATCCCAATCGCCAACCTGTCATGCTCATTGATTTCGAGAGGCCGCTAATCACAATCGTGCGCTCGTAAAAATCCGAGATAGACGGCGGCCTCTCTTCCGTGAAATAGAGATCGCGATAAATCTCATCGCTCAAAACATAAGCGCCTGTCTCGCGCAACGCATCGGCCATCTGTTTCAGATCATCGCGCGAGAGCGTACGGCCTGTCGGGTTCGACGGGCTGATGCAGACGACCAGCTTCGTGCCCTTGCTCAAACGGCTGCGAAAATCTTCTGCATCGAAACTGAAATCGCGCGAAGCTGGCAAACGATAATAGACAGGCACGCCGCCAGCCATACGCACAATCGTCGGGTAAGCGACAAAGCCCGGATCGGGCAAGAGAACTTCGTCGCCGTGGTCCACCATCGTCATCAGGGCCAGATACAAAGCTTCCTGCGAACCCGCAGTGATGATGACGCGCTCAGGTTTTCCAGACGTGTGCTTGTAATCGGAAGCAACAAGCTCGCGCAGGCGTGGAAGCCCCGAATGGGTTGTGTACCCGTTCTGCTCTTCCGTGATGACGCGCACGGCTGCGCGCCGTATGACTTCAGGTGTGAGCAGGTCAGGCTCGCCGAGTCCGAGGTTGATGCTGCCGGGACGAGCGCGGTCAAAGACCTGACGAATCAGGCTCTTCTCTATCCCGCGCAGTCGCGCCGCCGCTTTGAACTCCGTAGAACTCAACGCAGGTAGTCCTCCAACTTCACCGCCGCGTCCGTCTTCTCATCACGATACTTCACAATCACAGGCGCGTAGAGCGACAAGCCCCACGCGCGGCCCCTCTCATTCGTCACGGCGCGCGAGCCGGGCACGACGACTGCGCCCGCAGGAACCTCTAAGACTTTTTCAGACGTGCGTTGATAAACCTCTGAGCGCACCAGATCGTAAACGGGCGTCGAGCCTGTCAGTATCACGCCCGAAGCCAGCACCGCGCGCTCGCGCACGATTGTCCCTTCATACACTCCGCAGTTGCCGCCGACTAAAACATCATCTTCAATAATCACGGGCACTGCGCCGACAGGCTCAAGCACGCCGCCCACCTGCGCCGCCGCAGAGAGATGAACGCGCTTGCCGATTTGCGCGCAAGAGCCTACGAGAGCGTGGCTGTCAATCATTGTGCCTTCGTCAACGTAAGCTCCGACGTTGACAAACATCGGCGGCATACAAACTACACCGGGAGCAAGATATGCGCCGTCTCTTATGCTTGAGCCTCCGGGCACAATGCGCACGCGATTCTCTATGGAAAATTTTTGGACCGGATAAGTGTCCTTATCAACGAAGAAGAGGCTGCGATCTTCCGGCGACATATCCGCGAGTTGTCCCATGCGAAAGCCTAAGAGGATGCCGCGCTTAACCCATGAATTAACTTTCCACTCGCCGCCTGGCGTTCTTTCGGCAGCGCGCACCTCACCGCGATTGAGCGACGCTTTGAACTCGTCGAACAACGCGGAGTCTTCTTTCGCGTACTCGCTTACGGCTCGCCCCGCAAGCTCTTCGATGCTCTCACGCAGCGACATGCGACGTTCCCTTCAGCAGTCCGAGTTCCGTTATCACCCGGCGCACACGCTCGCGGCTCTTCTCCTGAATCGGCACAAGCGGCAGGCGCAAGTTTTCTTCCAGAAGACCCATCAACGCCATCGCAGCTTTCACAGGGCCGGGACTCGATTCAATGAAATTCACTTCCATCAACGGCAGCAGCCTGTAATGAAGCTCACGCGCGTTCGCCCAATCTCCGTCGAGGGCAACACTCACCATGCGCGACATCAACTCCGGCGCTTCGTTTGAAGCCACAGAGACAAGGCCATCCGCGCCGAGCGCAATCATCGCCAGCGTCAACGAATCATCACCCGACAGCACGCGAAAGCCTTCGGGCCGCTCGCGCAAAATCTCCATAATCTGCGAGAGATTGCCCGAAGCCTCTTTTGTCGCCGAGATGTTCTCGCAATCGCGCGCAAGTCTCAGCGTAGTCTCGGCAGAGATGTTTGAAGACGTGCGGCCCGGCACGTTGTAGATCACCACAGGCAAATCTTCCACAGCTTCCGCGACGGCGCGAAAGTGCGCGTAGAGACCTTCCTGCGTCGGCTTGTTGTAGAAAGGCGCGACAACCAGCACAGCGTCTGCGCCACTAGAGTGCGCCGCGCGCGAATACTCTATCGCCGCAGCCGTCGAGTTGCTTCCCGTTCCGGCAATCACACGCGCGCGTCCACGCGCCACTTCAATCACCGTCTCAATCACGCGACGGTCTTCCTCCTCCGTCATCGTCGCGCTCTCGCCCGTCGTCCCGCACGGCACAAGCAACTTCACGCCGCCCGCAATCTGATATTCAACCAACGCACGCAAACGCTCTGCATCAATCTCGCCATTCGATTTGAAAGGCGTCACCAGAGCCGTCGCGCACCCGCGCAACCAATCAACTTTCATCGTCATTGCGACTTCTCCTTTCTCAATTAGCCACAGAGGCACCGCAGACACAGAGATAATTTCAAATTCAATATCTGAAATCTGAGATTTCAAATCACTAATCATTCTTTTCTTAATTCCTCTGTATTTGCGGTGCCTCTATGGCTTTCTAAAATTCCGTCAATCACTTCTGAAAATTCATAAACGCCTTTGCGCCCCTTGATCCAGCGCGCGGCTGTAAGCGCGCCGCGTGCAAAGCCGACGCGCGAGCGCGCAGTGTGCGTC
>JBAWGU010000558.1:0-5028 GCA_049593215.1 Pyrinomonadaceae bacterium | reverse complement strand
CAACTTGAGTGATTTAATTAAGAGTTGGCTTCCCCTGACTTTTGCCTTTTCAGATGAGCAGCCGGATGAGAGCGATGCTGATTAAAAGCAATGCAGGCACAACCCGGCAATGCGAATGCTGCCGCGCAAAATTTGTTGGCGCAAAAACCAGTTTCATCTCTTCCGGCGTAGTCGCTTTCAGCGAAAAGGGTTTAGGATTCACGCAAGGTTTTCCGGTGCGTGACCCTGACGGTCACGTGATGCAGTTGGTGGAGAGATAGTTGGTGAATCGTAAATCGTAAATGGTAAATGGACGAACGTGTCTTCCGACCATTTACCATTTACCATTCACCATTTACCAAATGAGGATAGATGATGACGACAGAACGGCCAATCTTTATTCCAGTCATTCTCGGCACGACGAGGCAGGGACGCGCGAGCGAAAACGTCGCAAGGTTCGTGCATGAAGAGATAGGAAAGCGCGCAGGCGTTGAGACAGAGTTGATTGACATACGCGACATTCCGCTCACGACGCAGGATGCGGGCGAAGCGATTAAGGATTCAAATTTTTCCGGGCGGGTAGCGCGCGCTGACGGTCTGGTGATTGTCACGCCTGAATACAATCACGGCTATCCGGGGATGCTCAAGCATCTGCTTGATACAAACTTGAAGGAGTATATACACAAGGCCGTCGGCGTCTGCGGTGTGTCGGCTGGCGGATTCGGCGGGACGCGCGTGATTGAAAACCTGCTGCCCGTCTTGAGAGAGCTTGGTCTGGTCACGATCTTCTGGGACGGAAATTTTTCGGGCGCGCACAAGCTCTTCGACGCGAACGGAAAACTTTTAGACGAGGCTTACGTCAAGCGCATTGACCAGTTCATTAAAGAGTTGATCTGGATGTCAAAAGTTTTGAGGTACGGGCGCGAGAATGTCACTTTGGAATAAGCGAGGTTGAGATGGCTGAAAAGAAAAAAATGATTTGTCCCGACTGCGGTGTGTTGATGAACTTTCACGCGGAGAAGATTGATTACACGGCTGCGCTCGAAGATGCGGACGGAGTTGACTCCGATCTCGGCGGCTTCCTCGAAGAGGCGCACACCTGTCCCTCTTGCGGCAGAACACACACGCGCAGAGCGACAGAGACAAAAGAATAAAAGGAACGCAGCACGTCTTGAAGCTACAGAAAGACGCAACGATGAGCAGGAAAAGAGAGAAGAAAAATTCTTCCGCGCTGACGGCTGAGGAGCGAAGGCTCGAAGAGGCCAGAGAGCGCACGGCGCACTGGAAGCGTTGGGGGCCATACGTGAGCGAGCGCGCGTGGGGCACTGTGCGCGAAGACTATTCGGCTGACGGCACGGCCTGGGATTACCTGCCGCACGATCATGCGCGTTCCCGCGCCTTTCGTTGGAACGAAGACGGACTGGCGGGAATCTGTGATCGCCATCAGATGATCTGCTTTGCGCTCGCGTTGTGGAACGGGCGTGACCCGATTCTTAAAGAGCGCGCGTTCGGGCTGTCGGGTAACGAAGGCAATCACGGCGAGGATGTTAAGGATTATTATTTTTATCTCGACTCGACGCCGACGCACTCTTACATGAAGTATCTCTACAAGTACCCGCAAGCGGAATTTCCTTACGCGAACCTGTTGGAAGAGAATCGCAGGCGCGGCAAAGGCAGCTCGGAATATGAACTCTTAGACACAGGGATTTTCAACGAAGACCGCTACTTCGATGTCTTCGTCGAATATGCGAAGGCCGACGTGGAAGACATTCTCGTCCGCATCAATGTCATCAATCGCGGGGCGTTGGCGGCGGAGCTTCATCTGTTGCCGACAATCTGGTTTCGCAATCGTTGGGCGTGGGGAGATAACCATGATCCTAAGCCTGTCCTGCGCGAAGAGACGGATGCTGAAATCAATAACGCTGCGATCATAGAGGCGGAGCATTTCAGCCACGGATTGCGCCGTCTCTATTGCGAGGGCTTGCCCGAACTGCTCTTCACGGAAAACGAAACAAACAACGCGCGTCTCTACGGTTCTGCAAATACTTCGCCCTATGTTAAAGACGGCATCAACGACTACATCGTTCAAGGGCGCGCAGAGGCTGTGAATCCTGCACAGACCGGAACGAAAGCGTCCGCTCATTACACGCTCAAGGTTAATCCCGGCGAGACCGTCACGGTGCGCCTTCGATTCAGCGACAGAGAGCTATTGTCTGAGAGTGAGCAGCCGTTCAGCGATTTCGACAAAATCTTTGTTGACCGCGAGCGCGAAGCAGACGAGTTTTACGACAAAATAATTCCGTCCGATTTGTCGGAAGATGCGCGGAACGTAATGCGCCAATCTTTCGCGGGGCTGCTCTGGTCCAAGCAATTCTATCACTACGTCGTCAAGCAGTGGCTCGACGGCGACCCGAACACACCCGCTCCGCCGCAGGAGCGCAAAGCTGGACGCAATCACGAATGGATGCACCTTTACAACGCGGACGTGCTCTCGATGCCGGACAAGTGGGAGTATCCCTGGTACGCGGCGTGGGATTTGGCTTTCCACTCTGTGCCGCTCGCGCTCGTTGATTCCGAGTTCGCCAAAGAGCAACTCATCCTGATGCTGCGCGAATGGTACATGCACCCGAACGGTCAACTGCCCGCATACGAGTGGGCGTTCGGCGATGTCAACCCGCCGGTTCATGCGTGGGCCGCATGGCGCGTTTACAAAATTGAGCAGAGACGCAGGGGCGTTGGCGACCGTAAATTTCTTGAGCGAGTGTTTCATAAGCTGCTGCTCAATTTTACGTGGTGGGTCAATCGCAAAGATGCCGAGGGCAACAACATTTTCGAGGGCGGCTTTCTCGGACTCGACAACATCGGCGTCTTTGACCGCAGCGCAACGCTTCCGACAGGCGGCTACATTGAGCAATCTGACGGCACGAGCTGGATGGCGATGTACACCTTGAACCTGCTGGCGATTGCGCTGGAGCTGGCGCGCGAAGACCGCGCTTATGAAGATGTCGCAAGCAAGTTCTGGGAACACTTTATCTACATCGCGCACGCGATGAACAACGTGAGCCAGAGCAATATTGATTTGTGGAATGAGGAAGACGGATTCTTCTACGACGTGCTGCACTTGCCTGACGGAAATCATATTCCGCTCAAGGTGCGTTCGATGGTCGGACTGATTCCACTCTACGCGGTTGAGACTTTAGAGTCTGATGTGCTCGACCGTTTGCCCGATTTCAAGAAGCGTCTCAAATGGTTCATGACGAACAGGCCCGACCTCACGCAGAACGTCGCGTCCATGAGAACAAAGGGGCAAGAAGAGCGCAGGCTCTTCTCAATCGTTGATCAGGACCAACTGCGCCGCGTGCTCGAAGTGATGCTCGACGAGCAGGAATTCTTTTCCGATTACGGCATCCGCGCGATTTCACGTTTTCACAAAGAGCATCCTTATGTGCTGAAGGTCAACGGCACGGAGCATCGCGTTGATTATGAGCCTGCCGAATCGAGTACGGGACTCTTCGGTGGAAACTCAAACTGGCGCGGGCCGGTCTGGTTTCCCGTCAACTTTCTCATCATCGAATCGCTGCAAAAGTTTCACTACTACTACGGCGATGATTTCAAAGTTGAATGTCCAACCGGCTCTGGACAGATGTTGACGCTGTGGGAAGTGGCCGCCGAAATTTCTCGCCGCCTGTCTCGCCTATTCCTGCGCGACGGCGCGGGGCGCAGACCTGTCTTCGGCCAGATTGATAAATTCCAGCACGACCCGCACTGGCGAGACCTGATTCTTTTCCATGAATATTTTCATGGCGACAACGGCGCGGGCCTCGGCGCAAATCACCAGACGGGTTGGACGGGCCTTATCGCCAAACTTCTACAGCAGACCGGCGAATATCACATGATGGATTGAACGAAGAAGGGGAGACTAAAATGAAAGCCATAGCAGTGTTACCGGGAGTTCCAAATTCTATTCACTTAACAGAGCTGCCCGCGCCGACAGTTGACGAAGTTGCGAGCGGGCGCGGCGTGCTCGTGCGCGTGCTGAGAGTCGGCGTTGATGGAACAGACAAAGAGATTAACGCAGCAGAGTATGGGCAAGCGCCCGAAGGCTACAACTTTCTCATCATCGGTCACGAGAGTTTCGGACAGGTCGAAGCTGTCGGCCCGAATGTGACAGAGCTTGAGCTTGGCGATTACGTTGTCGCCACTGTGCGTCGTCCGGGCCATAGCATCTACGATCTGATTGGCACGAACGACATGACAACTGACGACACTTATTTTGAGCGCGGCATCAACCTGCGTCACGGCTATCTCTGCGAGCATTATGTTGACGACGCTGATTTCATCGTCAAAATTCCGCAGGGCTTGAAAGAGGTCGGCGTGCTGCTTGAGCCGATGACCGTTGTGCAGAAAGGCATCACGCAGGCTTACGAGATTCAGCGTCGCCTGCGCGTGTGGCATCCAAAGCGAGCCGCAGTGATGGGCGCTGGCACAATCGGTCTCTTCGCCACACTCGTCCTGCGTTTGCGCGGCATTGATGTGACCACCTTTGCGCTCAATCAGAAACCCTATCGCAACGCCGATCTGGTTGAAGCCATCGGCGCGCGTTACGAATCAACGAAAGATTTGTCCGTGCTCGACGGCGCGAAAAAGTATGGCCCGTTCGACATCATCTTTGAGGCGACAGGGTTCTCGCCCTTAGCCTTCGATTGTATGCAGGCGTTAGGCAAGAACGGCGTGCTTGTTCTTTCAAGCGTCACAGGCGGCGACCGCAAAGTGGAAGTCCCTTCAGACAAGATTAATCTCGGATTCGTGCTTGGCAACAAAGTGATGGTCGGCACGGTCAATGCCAACCGTGAGTATTTCGAGGCGGGCGTTAAAGACATGGCGCAAACGGAAGCCGAATACACAGGCTGGCTCAAGCAACTGCTCACGCATTCCGTCAAAGGCTTGGAGAACTACAAAGAACTCTTCGACAATCTGACCAACGCGAAAGATGCCATCAAAGTCTTCTGCGAAGTCGCGGAATAGTCAGAACCGCCTGCGGTAGCGGGC
>JBAWGU010000557.1:0-9223 GCA_049593215.1 Pyrinomonadaceae bacterium | reverse complement strand
GTGTAAGCCGTTTGCTTTTTCTGAAAACTGAAAACCGAAAACTGAAAACTGATTACTCCTCTTCACAATCCTCTGACCCGGCCTTCAGATGAAGTATGAGCAGGCCGTCGCGGTAAGAGCGCGCGAGGTGCGCGCCTTCGATTGAGCATGGAAAGCGGAGCGTCTTTTCAAAGCGGCTGTAAGTAATCTCCAACTGATGATAGCTGACGCCTTCGCCATAGAAGGTGTCGCGGCGACAACCCGTGACCCTCAAAGTTGCGCCGTCAATCGTAATCTCCAGATCATCAGGCGTGACGCCCGCCAGATCAACTTTGACAATCCAGCCGTCGCGCACGCGATAAACGTCCGCCGCCGGACACCACAAACGCCCGCCGGGACGCGAACGCCTCCCCACAGGCATCAAACGAAAATAACGCTCAACAGACTCGGCCATTCAAGTTTCTCAAAGTAGGAATTAACAGGGATGGACAGGATGAACAGGATAAAAAGATTGATTCATTTTTTCATTTACTCATTGATTCAATCAAACAATGAGCAAACTCTTTTCTTCGTCCTGTCTATCCTCTCCATCCCTGTTAATTATTTCTCTTTACCCAAAAATTTTGCTCCAGAAAGATGTGCCGCTCGAAATCTCTTCAAGGGCATCCGCGAGTTCGCGGTCTTCTTCCGTTTCGAGCGCAACGTCTGCCATCGAGATGATGCCGAGCAGATTGCTGTTGTCGTCAACGATGGGGATGCGGCGCACCTGCTTGTCGCCCATCTTGCGTATCGCATCGAGCACGCGATCATTCGGCTTGGCCGTATGAACGTCCGTCGTCATAAACTCTTCGACGCGCGTTGTCGCAGGGTCTTTGCTTGCGGCGAGAGCGCGAACAACTATGTCGCGGTCCGTAATCAGGCCGACGAGTTTGCCGTTACCCTGCAACCTCGCATTAATCTTGCGCCCTTCTTCCGTCTCTGCATTTGTTGAAGCTGCATCGGGACGCTCAACGACAGGAATCACGCCCGTGTCTTCTTCCTTCATCATCTGTGCAACTTCCTGAAGCGTAGAGGCGCGCGTCGCCACCGTCACGTCTCTGGTCATGATGTCGCGGCAACGCACACGCGAGCGAGTCGCGCGTCTTCCTTCAGTCCTTCTGCGCTGAACATAGTCGCGCCCCTCTTCCCACAACGAGCGGCCTTCCCCGTAGCGATCATAATCGCGCTCTTCGTAACTACTACTGCTACTGCGCCCGCCATCGCCGCCTCTGCCGCCATAGCGTCTCTCGTCGTAGCGATAATCCGCGCGCTCGCCGTAGCGTCCACGTCCATAATCGCCGCCGCGATCATCTACGTCGCGCCCGTAGTAACCGCGCTCACCGCCCTGCGGGCGATTGCGTTCACGCGCATACGTCTCTTCATAATCTCTGTCGCGGTAAGTTTCGGTACGGCGGCCATAGTCCGGGTTGTATCGTTCGTCGCGGTGACGATCCTCTTCGCGCTCACGCGCGCCTCTGCCGTAATTAGCAGCGTTGTCGTCGTCTCCTCTGTAGTAGCGATCTCTAGACATGATCTCCTCCCTCACCTCTCTGTAAAGATAAGAACGTGCTCCGTGTGAAAACCAGACGGACGCGCGTTAGACTGGACCTCAAAGCAAACCGGAGGCCATCCGTCTAACTTCGTTTACCGATTAAGGGGAACGTAAGAGAATTATAGAAGGCAAAAGGAAAAAGGTAAAAGGCAAAAGTCAGGCGGAAACCACTTTTTAATTACAGCGCTCACGTTGAGCTTGTTAATTAAAAAGTTGGCTTCCCCACACTTTTGCCTTTTTACTTTTTCCTTTTGCCTTGTTTATTGCGGGGGTTCAACCAACGCGACGAGTTGCACCTGAGAGTTGATGTCGAGCGTGCCGACTTCGACCGGCGTGACGGCCTGTGCGGAAACACGATTCGACATTCCCCCGCTATAATCTTGATAAATGGGGCGCGGCATTGCGCCGCCTTCCTGCACCTCGACGATACGCACGACGCGCCCGCCGAGTGTCTGCGCCAGCGTCTGCGCTTTGCTCATCGCTTCGCGCGTCGCCTCTGCAAGAGCTTGAGCGCGCGCCTCGCGGTCGTTTCGCAAAGTGAAGGAGATGCCGTCTATGTTGTTTGCGCCGGACTGCGCCGCCGCGTCCAGCAGCGGCCCGACTTTCTTCAAATCATTCATCGTCACCGTCACACGATTGCGCGCTTCGTAGCCGACAATCGTCTGCGGCTGATTCTCTTTATAAACTCTCTGCGGCTCTATGCTGTAACCGCTCGTCTTAATTTCTGCGCCTGCGCCCGCCGCCGATTTTAATGCGCGCACAACCGCGTCCGTGCGTGTCGCGTTCTGCTGCTGCGCGTCAATCGCCGTCTTGCTCTGCGTGATTACTGCGATGAAAATGTTCGCCGTATCCGGCTGCGCCTTGACTGTTGAATTGCCTGTCACAACGATGCGCGTCGAGCGTTTGCTGTCGGACATTTCGCCCTGCTGCGAGAAAGCCTGCGCCGTTAAAAAAAGCGTCAGCGCAAACGCGCTCGTTAAGATAAAAACTTTTCTCTTCATTTTCTCTTCTCCCCTCTTTCTCATCTACTCTTTGCGGCACGCGCCGGGAGAGATGCGCCCTTTGTGGCTTGCCGCTCCGGCAAAGAGAACGCGTCTCTTCTTTCAATCTTGCGAGAGTTGCCGCCGCGCGCGCGCGTTTGCTACGATGCGCGCCGGATGCAATCATTCAAATCAAAGCTCTCAAATGTCAAGAAGCCAGCGCGCACAGGTCTGAGTGTCACGGTCGGGCGCGCGGAAGAAGTGCCCAACGGTCGCGGCGCAACCGTGACACTCCCTGACGGCAGAGAACTCGCCCTCTACAACGCGGGCGGCGAATTCTTCGCCATCGAAAATTTCTGCCCGCACAAAGGCGCACCGCTCGCAGAAGGCACGCTCTGCGGCCACATCATTGAATGCGACTGGCATGGCTGGCGCTTCGACATTCGCACAGGCCGGTGTCTCACAAGCGATGACAACGTAGAATCTTATCAAGTCTTGATAGAAGACGGGTGGATTAAGATAATCATTTGAGCGCTTCAACTCTTAAGCTCTAACGAAATTTGCACGCGCCATGATGACAAATTATTAATATGAAAGCCTTAAACCATCTACTTGAAAAAAACCGTGTGTGGGCGTCTCAGATTAAAGATTCCGACCCCAACTTTTTTTCAAAACTATCTCGTCAACAATCGCCCGAATATCTTTGGATTGGATGTTCCGATAGCCGTGTTCCGCCCACGACTCTGGTTGGACTGACGCCGGGAGAGTTGTTCGTCCAACGCAACGTCGCCAATGTGGTGGTGCATACAGACTTGAATTGCTTATCGGTGATTCAGTTTGCCGTAGAGGTGCTCGGAGTAAAACACATCATCGTGTGCGGGCATTACGGCTGCGGCGGCGTGCAGGCCGCGCTCTTTGGCAGCAAGTTAGGTTTGATTGATAACTGGCTGCGGCATGTACAGGACGTGAAGCTCAAGCATGAAGCATTGCTCGCAGACCTTGCAGAAGATCGAGAGCGCGTTGACAGGCTGTGCGCGCTCAACGTCATCGAACAGGTAGTCAATGTCTGCCAGACCACCATCGTGCAACAGGCTTGGGAGCGAGGCCAAGCCTTGACTGTGCATGGATGGGTTTACGGACTTGAGGATGGACTGATACGCGACCTGAACATGCACCCTTCTTCTCAGAATGAGGTAGCAACAGTCTATCGCTCTGCCATTGCGGCAATCTCTTAGCGGCGGCTCTACCCGTCATTGCCGATTGAGCTTGAAGACAGGCGGATTAAGATTTTGATTTAAGATTCAGCTTAGATATCAAGCTTCGGCGAGAACTGCTTCTTCCACATCACGTGGCACGGCGAGTAAAACGAAGCGGCTGACCGGAAAAAGATAATCCTCTCCAGTTTCATCAACGATGCGCACGTAATTATCCTGCTCAGCATCTTTGTCCGGTATAACATGATAGACTTTGCGCCGCTCAAGCGACATTTCGTAGTCCTTGTTATCAACGCAGATTGCAATTAGTGCTTCTGAGCTTTCGCGCCGCTTCATCATATTTAATCAAGATACTGTTTGATCTTCATTTGGCGTTTGCCAATTCCATGAGCTTCGTACCAGTGAACCTCTGCTAAACGCATTCTACCATTTTCAAGTTGCACAGTGGCAATACCTTTCAGTTTACGCCAGCGTCCCTTTCCATACATACGTTCCAGAAACTTCAATTCACGAATCGAGTGGCGAATAGCAATAATTTCAACCTCAACAATTTTGCCAACGATTTGGAAATTGTCGGTGGGCATTGATTCTTCTATAGTCTCGCAAATAATTAACCATCATTGCCGATGGCTTCAACAGGACACGCGCCCAGAGCTTCTTCACACTGCGCGCTCTCTTCCGCGTTTTCCGGCTGCTTGTAAACGAAAGAGTATTGATGCTCGTCGTCGCGCGTGAAATTTTCCGGCGCAGTGTCGCGGCACACGTCGCAGTCTATGCACGTACTGTCAACATAAAATGTGCCCGGCACATTCTCCGGCAAACGATCATTCCGATCAGGCATAAAAGAAGTAATGAGTGATGAGTAATGAGTGATGAGTGAGAGGTTTTTAACTCATCACTCATTACTCATCACTGCCTTTATTTAATCGCTAACATCCGGTCGAGAGCGATGTGCGCCCAGTGTGCAGTCTCTTCGGGCACGGTGATCTGGTTGACGACTTCGCCTTCGACTAAGGATTCGAGCGTCCACGCGAGGTTCTGCGGCGCGATGCGATACATCGTGGCGCACATGCAGAGGTCTGGCGCGAGCAGTCGAATCTCTTTGTCCGGGTGCTGCTTGATGAGACGATTGACGAGATTGACTTCCGTGCCGATGGCCCACTTCGAGCCTGCGGGCGCGCTCTCAATCGTCTTGATGATAAATTCCGTCGAGCCGTTGAGGTCGCTCTTCTGCACGACTTCATAGACGCATTCCGGGTGAACCAAGATTTTAATGTCAGGAACTTCAGCGCGCAGTTGGTCCACGTGCCATGCTTTGAAACGCCCATGCACGGAGCAGTGCCCTTTCCACAGGATCAAACGCGCCGCGCGCAGTTGCTCTTCCGTGTTCCCGCCCAACTCTTTCGTTGGGTCCCACACGACCATCTCTTCGAGGGGGATGCCAAACTTCACACCCGTGTTTCGCCCTAGATGCTGGTCAGGAAAGAAGAAAAGCTTGTCCGCTTCTTTCAAACACTTCTCAAAGAGCGGCACGGCGTTCGATGAAGTGCAGACGATTCCGTCATGCCTGCCGCAGAAAGCTTTGATGGCGGCAGTCGAGTTCATGTACGTGACAGGCATCACGCGAAAGTCTTTGAGAACGCCTATGCTCGCAAGCTGCTCCCACGCATCCTCTACCTGTTCAGCCGAAGCCATATCAGCCATAGAACATCCCGCGCCGAGGTCCGGCAAAATCACTTTCTGGTGCGACGCCGAAAGAATGTCAGCAGACTCCGCCATGAAGTGAACGCCGCAGAAGACTATGAACTCGGCTTCCGCACGTTCTGCCGCGAGCTTAGAGAGCTTGAACGAATCGCCCGTCAAGTCTGCATGACAGATCACGTCGTCTCTCTGGTAGTGATGACCCAGAATAACTAGGCGCGAGCCGAGCTGCTTGCGCGCCGCTTCGATACGCTCGGACAACTCCGCATCCGGCATCCCGAAATAATCTTCGAGCGCAGGCTTCTCCAGAATTTCAAGAACAGCAGTCATCCTTTTTCTCCCCTTGCGTCTTCCGCCTCACAGTCACAAAGAGCGCGCTTGTCTGGCTTCCGTCCGCAAGCCCGAAACTATACTTGCTCCAGGAAACCAAGCGCAAGCACGCCCCACATCTCTCACGCATTAAGCAGGCAAAAATCTAGCAGGCGCGGCTCCCAGAGCCTTAATCACGCCTGCATAGATTTAGATGCGAATTTGACCCTACAAGATGGTCGGAAATTGTAGGGGCAGGGCTTGTCCCTGCCCGCTCTTTGCCAGGCAGGAAATTAACAGGGATGGACAGGATAGACAGGATAAAAAGCAAATTCTTTATCCTGTCTATCCTGTCCATCCTGTTTGAATCTGCTGTGAATTGAACGGGCAGGGACAAGCCCTTGCCCCTACAGCTACTATTTTTGCGGCGGTCGGATGCGTGAAGAGTGGCCTGCGACGAGTTGCCAGCGATTGTCGCGCCACACGAAGACATCCGTGAAACGGCTTTGTCCCGTCCACTCCTGCCCTTTGTTGACGCCCTTCAAAGTCGAGCGTCCCGTCACCACAGCCATCTTCCCGTAAAGCATTACCTTCATCTCGTCAACTTCGTAAGACAAAAGTTTCGAGTCGGGATTCGCAGGAGCTTTAACGCCCTCCAAATCCTCTTTCTTCGTCGTCATGCCGCCGCCCGAATCCGTGAAGATAAACTCTTCAGCTTCGACGCGATCAAAGAAAGCATAGTCACGACTGACATTGGCCTTACCAATATCACGCTCCAACTGCATCAACTCCTGCTTCGCCTTCTCATCCTTACTCGAAGCCTTCTTCTCCGTCTGTCCAAAAGACAAAGCCGCCGCAGCCAACATCAACACAACAACAAACAGCACTCGTCTCATCAATTCACTCTCTCCTCTCGCCCTTCGCCTTTCATCCTTCCGCCTTCCGCCTTCATCCTTGCTCTTCACGGGTGCGTCATCTCTTCCGGCTTGACGTACTCGTCAAACTGCTCGCCCGTCAAGAGACCAAGCTTAATCGCGGACTCGCGCAAAGAGATGCCGCACTTATGCGCGTTCTTGGCAATCTTCGCGGCGTTGTCGTAACCGATGTAAGGATTGAGGGCCGTCACGAGCATGAGCGAGTTTCTTAAATTCTCTTCAATCCGCTCGCGGTTGAGTTCGATGCCTGCGATGCAATAGTCAACAAAGCCGTGACACGCATCTTTGAGCAAACGAATCGAGTGAAGCAGGTTATGAATCATCACAGGGTTGAAGACGTTCAGCTCGAAGTTGCCCTGCGAGCCTGCGAAGCCAATCGCCGCATCGTTGCCAAAGACCTGCACGGCAACCATCGTCATCGCCTCGCTCTGCGTTGGGTTAACTTTGCCCGGCATGATTGAAGAGCCGGGTTCATTCTCAGGCAGGACCAGTTCGCCGAAGCCTGCGCGCGGCCCCGAAGCCAGCCAGCGAATGTCGTTGGCAATCTTCATCAGAGACCCTGCGAGAGTCTTCAGCGCGCCGCTCGCAAAGACCATCTCATCATGCGCCGACAGCGCAGCAAACTTGTTCGGATGAGATTTGAAAGGCAAGCCCGTCAACTCAGCAATCTTTGCCGCCGCGCGCTCGCCGAATTCAGGATGCGAGTTAAGACCTGTGCCGACAGCCGTGCCGCCGATTGCCAAATCATAGAGTCCGGGCAGGACCATCTTCAGCCGCTCAATGTCGCGCTCTACCAGACTTGCCCAGCCGGACATCTCCTGCCCGACAGTCAAAGGCGTCGCGTCCTGCAAGTGTGTGCGCCCGATCTTCACCACGTCCGCAAACTCTTTCGCCTTTGCTTCAATCGCGTCATGGACCCGCTGAACTTCCGGGATAAGCTTGTTCAACTGCTCTGCCGCCGCGATGTGCATGGCTGTCGGGAAAGTGTCGTTTGAAGACTGCGACATGTTCACGTCATCGTTCGGATGCACAGGCTTCTTGCTGCCCATCGCGCCGCCAGCGATTTCGATAGCTCGATTAGAGATAACTTCGTTGGCATTCATGTTGGTCTGCGTGCCGCTTCCTGTCTGCCAGACGCGCAGAGGAAAATGCTCATCGAGCTTCCCTTCAATCACCTCGTCGCCAGCCTGCGCGATCAGTTTCGCTTTATCGGGCGGCAGCTTGCCGAGTTCTTCATTGACGAGCGCGGCGGCCTTCTTCAAGATGCCGAGCGCGCGAATCATCTCGCGCGGCATGGTGTCGAATCCGATGTTGAAATGAAGCAGCGAACGCTCGGTCTGCGCGCCCCAATACCGGTCTGCCGCGACTTCAATCTCGCCCATCGAATCCGTCTCGACGCGCGTCTGCGACTCGTTTCCTTCTCTCTGTATTGCTTCCTGTGACATAGGACGTTTCATCCTTTTAATTCGCAAGCTCACGCTCTCTCTTTAATCTTAGAGACCGCGCGGGAGCTTCGCTTTGAGATTAGATATAACGGAAGACTACACGTTTAATTGTACACCAGAGACTAGGCTGGATGTTAAGAGCGTCGCAAAATCTGATTGACAACTAAGCGCGCGAATAATTACTCTGGAATAGTGGCCCTCGGCGGCTGCAAGAGATGCTGGCGCGGTTCAGCATTTGCCCTTCACTATAAAACCTCATCAAAGCATTTGGCAGCCTACTGTTTTGCCCTTCCAGCTTTGAGCTAATTCTATCCGGCGCGCGTGCGCCTAATCTATTCTTATGATCTGGGAAAATACAAAACTCTTTTTGAAGCTCTACTATCGCCCGCTCGCAGCGATGAGCCGCATCATTGACGAGGGGTCTGTGATTTACGGCATCGCGGCTGTGATAGCCGTTTCGCTGCTGCTGCAATTCGCCGTCACCTCGCGCATCTACGAGCAAATGGCACATTCCTTCGCAACGCAGTATTACCACGACAACGCCACAAGGCGCGTCTATCCACATGCTTCCAGGAGCGCAGAGCAAAAGTCTCAGGCGAATGCAGGCGGAGCGGCAGCGACGGTTAAAGAGGGAGAGCGGAGTTCTCTTAAAGACGCGAGACAGGGCGCGGCTCTTGAGACGGAAGAGTATGCTGATGAAGAAGCGTATGCGGGCGAAGAGTATGCTCAGCAGCAACCAAACACACAGCCGCAGCCAATCGTACAGCCGCAGTCAATGATGCAGCCGCAGCCGAATGTGTTGCCGCAGGCGTTGCCGCGCGCGAGTCTTTACGCATGGTGGCTCGTCTCTTATTCGCAGATGAGCGTGCTGGTGACGCTGGCGACTCTGGCGGTAATCTACGTGCCTTTGACTGTGCTGTTGATGATCCTGCTGGAATCGCTTGGGAGTTTCGGCGTCGTGCTGAGACGCGATTTCGGCTCGCTGCTGACGTGTACGCTGATGGCGTGGGCGGCGGCGCATCTGCCGTTTGCGCTCGCGGGTCTTGCGCTCGCGTCGGTTCACTTGAGC
>JBAWGU010000556.1:0-3586 GCA_049593215.1 Pyrinomonadaceae bacterium | reverse complement strand
ACAACGGACATTTCTTACTTTGTCATTCATCGTTCTCCTTCGTTGGTAGCGTTATTGTAAATGTTGTTCCCGTTCCTTGCTTTGATTTTACAGTAATTGTGCCGCCGTGATCGTCTATTGCTTTCTTGACGATGGCGAGGCCGAGTCCTGTGCCTGTCTCTTTAGTTGAGTAATAAGGCTCGAAGACTTGCGAAATGTTTTCGGGAGCGATGCCGTGGCCTGTGTCTGTGACATCAATGCGCGCGCGGCGTCCTTCGTCTTCGGAAGAGAGCGTGATCGTTAAGCTTCCGCCCTGCCCGTCAATGGCCTGTAGGGCGTTGATGAAAAGATTTGTGAAGACGGAGCGCAGGGCTTCCGCATCGGCTGTCACAGTCGGCACGTTGCCCTCAGTTTCGACGCTGAGCTTGATGCTGTTTTCTGTGGCCTGCGGTTCGACTAAGCGGAGCGCGTCCTCTGCCGTCAAGCGCAGGTCGAGCGGGCGAAGCTCCAACCTCGATGGGCGAGAGTAGTTGAGAAACTCTGAGATGTGCGTGTTGATGCGCGCGACTTCCGCCTTGAGTTGAATCGCCAGACGCTCGAAGGTTGCGCGCTTCTGCTCATCCAACGGGGCAAAGGATGTGCGCAAGTGGTCGAGCGTGAGATTGATGTAGTTGAGCGGGTTGCGAATCTCGTGCGCGATGGCTGAAGCGAGACGGCCCACGACGGCTGAGCGTTCCGCTTGATGAAGTTGCGCTTCGAGTTCGCGCGTGCGGCCCAGCCCCGCAATCATCTCGTTAAAGCGCGCGGCGAGCTGGCCCATCTCGTCGCGGCGGTCTGCTGCCGGGACGCGGAAATCAAAGTCGCCTCCGGCCACACGGCGCGCGGCGTCCGAGAGGTCTTTGATGGGGCGCGTGAATCGCAAGACGAGTATCGTGGTGAAAAGAATGGCAACGAGCAAGACTGCTAGCGTGTAGATGAGCGGGCGCGCGGCCTGACGATTCCAGATGCTCATTGGTCCACTCGCAGAGCCGAGCACGACGATTAAGTAGCGACGCCCTTTCTCCGTCTCGACAGGAAAGGGAAAGGCGCGCGGCTGTCCTGCACGTAAGGGCGCGGACGAAGTATTAAGTCTTGGAAGTTGTGAGTCGTCGCCCGCAATCTCGCCCGCGTTGATGAGCGGCGGCAAAGGAACTTCCTTTAGTTGATGATACTGGGGCGTCTTGTTCTCGTCTGGAATAAAATCCGGGTCCAGGCTGTCAAGAATATTAAGGTCTTTGTCAACGACGAGGATGTTGATGATCGGGCCGCCATTCTCTCCGAGCATCGGCTTGATAGTCTGGTCGCGCAGCTCATCCATGTATTTTCCGGTGTTGATGCTCTTCACGCCGAGTTCGACGGCGGCGGCAAGAGCCTGCTCCTGCTCAACAATGATCCGCGCGTTATTTCGCGCCGCGCGCAGGTTCAGGTAGTACTGAACCCCCAGCGTCACCAGCAGCAACGCTGCCAGCACGAGCAGCAGCCTCGCGCGAAAACTCGAAATAGGCTTCCCAACGGGCATAAGCTAAAGATTAGATGATAGACAATAGACGATGGCTCGTTGAATATTAACGGAGCGGCGCGGTTAATTTGCAACTGCTTTATCGTCTATGGTCCATCGTCCATCGTCCGAACATTAATTGTTGCCCTCATCTCACTCAGATGTTATAGTTGGGACGGTCTCAAAGCAAACTCCACAGAGACCGCGCAAAGGGTGAAAGTCCCGCCTCCCCAAATGTTGACCGTAGTTTGAAGGAAAATTGAGAGCAGTCGTCAGGGAATTTTTAATGAAGACTCTCAGGACATTGGACTTTATCGTTAGCGGAAGGCCGGTCGCGGCGCGCACACTGCGACGGCGCGCTATTTCTCCCCGCCACACACACAAGGGGCGTTGCTCGTCACGTTTCCCGACGAGCATTAACACACCTCTCGTTGATTCGGATTTCTAAAGCGAGGCTTGTTATTGATGACGCAGACACCACGTACCCCCGTTGCCGTGCGCTTTGCGCTTAGCTCACTCCTCTTCATCGCAATCTTTTCACTTAACCCTGCTGCATGGGCCAAAGGCAAACGACCTGCTCCGGCCCGCAAAGAGTCTGCGCGCTCGGATAAGAAATCGCGCGCGGATAAAAAGTCTGTCGCTTCGCGGCGCAGGGATGCGCGCGAAGATAAGCGGCGCGATTCGCGCGCAGACAGGCGCGACAAGCGAAACAATCAGAGAGAGGCGCGTGCGGATAAAAGACGCGGCAAACTCTCTCCCAGAGAAGAGCGCGCACAGAGGCGTGAAGAAAAGGGACGCCCGCTCTCGCGCCGCGAGCGGCTGGCGGAATCGCGCCGACAGGCAGAGATTCGTCGCCGCGAAATTGCGGAAGCAAGACGCCGCGCCGAGCTTGCTCGTCTCGCAGCCATCGCGCGACAGCGCGCATGGGAGCAAGGGCTGAGGGATGAAGTCTCTGCGAACATCTCGAAAGATGATGCGACGGGCGAGGACATGGAAGTGCGCCGCGCCGCAGTCTCCGCGCTCGGCAATCACATCGGCACGGTGGTCGTGATGAACCCGAAGACCGGACGCGTCTATTCCATCGTCAATCAGGAATGGGCCGTGCGTCGCGGCTTCAAACCCTGCTCGACCATCAAACTCGTGACGGGCCTCGCGGGTCTCTCTGAGAAAGTCATCGCTCCCGTTGAGTCAGTCGAAGTCTCTACGGCCAGCTATCATCTGGACCTGACGGACGCGCTGGCCTATTCCAACAACGGCTATTTTCAGAACGTCGGCGGGCGCATGGGCTTCGACACGATGGTGAAGTACGCGCGCGAGCTTGGACTCGGCGAGCGCACAGGCATCAATCACGCGAACGAATATCCCGGTCGCATTCCTGTTTACAAAACGGGCTGGTCGGTTAATCGCATGTGCTCGCACGGCGACGATTTCGAGGCGACGCCGCTTCAACTAGCAACGCTCACTTCGGCGATTGCCAACGGCGGCTCGCTCCTGACGCCGCACCTGCCGCGCACTCCGCAGGAAGACCTTAATTTCAAAAAGGAAGTCCGCCGCCAGATCAATGTTCCGCCGGACGCTCTGCGCCGGATTGTTCCCGGGATGATTGGCTCTGTCAGCTACGGCTCAGGCAAGAAAGCTTACGACCCGCTTCAAACCATCGCCGGTAAAACCGGAACCTGCATCGGACAGGGCGGCTGGGTCGGCCTCTTCACTTCATACGCGCCCGTCGCAGACCCGCAGCTTGCCATCGTCGTCATCACGCGCGGACCCGATGCTCGCGCGCACGTTCCTGCCGCCATCGCCGGAAGAATCTACCGCGCGCTGGACAATCGCTTCGGCAGGCTCACGCCGCAGCAGATTGCCAACACGCCAATTCTTTTGACCCCGCGTCCGAAGATTAATCCGAAGGCTGCCGCCGCCATCAGCGATGAGGACAGGGAAGACGAAGCGGGAGAGGCTGCGGCTGATGCGGCTGATGCGGCTGCGGCTCAGAGTGGTGGCTCAGCTCCGGCAGACACGACGACGCCGAACGCGCCGACCTACACTCAGCCGCGCAACACCGTCAAGAGC
>JBAWGU010000555.1:0-2128 GCA_049593215.1 Pyrinomonadaceae bacterium | reverse complement strand
GATTAGCAGATAACAGCCGCGCGCTCGTAGCCTGATTCTATTGATGTCTTGAATATAAACTCAAAGGCCCGTCTTATCCAACAACTACCAGAGCGTCGCAGACAAATGTTAGATCATAACGCTCCGTTGATTTTACAGGTTGTGATAGGATTGCTCCGAGGTTCTTTATGCTTTTTACTATCGAATATGAGCAAGAGGAAGATGGCCGGTGGCTGGCTGAAGTGACTGAACTTCCGGGTGTGTTGGCCTACGGGCAAACATCTGAGGAGGCGACAGCGAAAGCTCAGGCTCTTGCTCTGCGTGTGCTGGCAGACCGAATTGAGCACGGCGAGAGCGCGCATGAACTAATGAACATCTCTTTCGCCGCCGCATGAGTCAATGGCCGTCTGCAAAAGCTAAGCGCGTTCTTGCCGCTCTCCTACGCATCGGATGGAGCATCAAGCGGGAATCCGGCTCACATAAAGTTCTCTCACGTTCCGGTTGGCCCGACTTCGTCTTTGCCTTTCACGACAAAGAAGAGATTGGACCTCGAATGCTGACACGAATTGCCAAACACACGGGCCTCAAACCAGAAGACTTATAAGCATCCTCTCTAGACTCATCTCAAACCACATCCAGATTATTAAAGACGCGCAAGGGCTTTCTTTGCCAGAGCTTTTGATTTGTTGATTTTGGTGGCTTCGTCGCCTGTGCCGCCGATGCTGATGCGGATGAAGGAATTTTTCTTGAGGACGTAGAGCGCGCCGCCGACGCGGTTGCCCGTCCAGAAAGCTTCGTCGCCGATGCCGTTGATTTTTTTAGGAGGTGCGCCTTCTTCCTCTTCTTCACTCTCGCCGCGCCGCTCTGCGCCTTTCTGCGCTTCTTTATTTTTCTCTCGCTCCCGTTCGCGCTCACGCTCTTTTTCCTTTTCGCGCTCACGCTCTTTCTCGCCCTCTTCGCCTTCGTACTTGCTGAAGGTCTCCTCCCAGAAATCTTTCGGGTCGCGTTTGGCGGAGATGTTCGGGTCAGTCCGTGTAACTTGTAGGCTGACAGAGTTGGCAAAGTTGTTGAGCGTGTAGAAGCACTGCGCGATGATCATGCCGTTATCGGCGCGCTCTGTGCCCTTAGCGCCTTTGACATCCTCCTTCTGCACGGCCTTGATCTCTTCCTTAGTGACAAAGGCGCACGCGGCATCGCTCGGCTTAGATGTTGCCGGAGTAGCGGTCACAGTGGCGGGCGGGCTGCTGTTTGCCGCGCCCGGCGTCGAAGTCGTCGCTGCCGAAGAGACGGATGTGTTTGCATCTTTCTGGCAGCCGAAAGCAAAGAGCGTAAGAGAGCAGAGCAGAAAGACAACGCACCGGTTCACGCGCATTAAAGATGTTCCTCCATCATGTGTAGCTTTTGAATGTCGAGCACGGATTCTGTCACGCCACCTGTTTAAGAGCAAGGATGAAGGATGAAGGCGGAAGGATGAACGTGTGGCGGTTTCAATTGAACAATTCAATCTGAACCATCACACTCTCATCCTTCATCCTTCCGCCTTCATCCTTGCTTTTCATCTGAGGCCCAGAGGTCTCGTCGCCTGCTGGCATGAAGCGTTGCCGACGAGTTTGTAGGTGCCGTTGTAAGAGCTGCCGAACACCGTGTCAATCGCCGTGGTTGAACGAGTGGTGGTGTTGCCCGTGATAGTGAACGTCCTGCCGAGTATGCCGCCGAGCAGATCGCCCGCTTTCGGATTGCCGACGCTGGCAGTTGGAACGACTATCTTGATTGTTCCATCCGCTTTCATATTGCTGTCGGGGTCTGCGGCTCCAACTCTGGTCGTCTGCGGCACGCCGATTACTAAGCCGACGACATTGACTACCGCCGTGCCATACTCGAACGTCACAGCCTTGTTGTTGTCCGTGTTCATGCCGACGTAGTAGATGCCGCCGGTCGCCACCGCCGCAGGCGAGTTCCAGAAAATTCTCCACTGGCGGTTCGGTTGCAGCGCGCTCAAGCTTGCGACCTTCATCGTGAAGACAAGGTTGCTCGCGCCGTTTGCAGAGTAAGGCTCGCTCACAGAGACGGATTGAATATCGAGGTCTGTGTTGAGGCCCGCCGCGCCGCCCGTCTGGTCTGCCGCCGCGTCCGTCGCCACCTGCACGCC
>JBAWGU010000554.1:0-4514 GCA_049593215.1 Pyrinomonadaceae bacterium | reverse complement strand
GGCCAGTTGAGCCAGCTCTGTTGCAGCGCGATCCGCGAGGGCGCGGACGATGAAGCGGAGATGGGCGCGTTTCATGATCTCTTTCAACCGCAGCGCGAGTCTAACCTGCGCGCGCGTCTTGACGAATATCTGCGCTTCGGTCTCGAAGCCGGAATCTTTTATGCGAGTTAATCAGAAAACTCCTGGAGGACTGCGATGAAAGGCGACTTTAGCCGCAACACTTTTAGCTCACGAAAGCACTATAGCGGCGTTCTCATGCAACAGGGTCGCGTGCAATTGGACGCAGACTGGAACGAGCAGCTACAGATCGAGCACCACCGGACAGAGACGGAAGCGATTGACGTAATCGGCCTCTGCGGTGTGCCGAAAGATAGCGACAGCTTCAAACTCGAACTCGTGCAGGATGATCTAGCCCTCTCGGCTGGCCGCATCTACGTTGACGGTCTGCTCTGCGAGCTTGAATCAACGCCCGTGCCCATTGATTTCATAGAAGGCGAAGACCAGCAGGTCTCTGTGCCCTACATGACGGTTGATGGCAGAGCTTTTCAGGCGGGCCAATGGTTAGAAGTCTCTGCCGACGGACAAACTGCGAAGCTTGCGCGCATCACGGGCACGGATGAAGGTCAGGGCATTCTCGATCTGGACCAGAGCATCTCTGACTATCGCAACAGGCAGAACGCCAGCGTGCGCCGTGTTGCCACCTACACTTCGCAGCCCGATTATCTCTCGCCGCAGTTTGCCACTCCGTCTGACTCCGAGGGCACGCTCTCAAAGCTCAGCCTGACGGACGGCACGTATCTGGCCTACCTGCACGTGTGGGAAGAGCACATCACTGCGCTCGACGACCCGCTCATACGCGAGAAGGCTCTGGGTGGTCCTGATACGGCGACGCGCATCAAGAATGTCTGGCAGCTTGAATTGCTGAACGTCTCGAATATTGAGAAGGAAGAGGGCAAGGACGAGACGGAAAAAGTGGCAAGCTGCGAGACGCAGTTTGAAGACTGGGACAGCCTCGTTGCCCAAAGCACAGGGCGCATGAACGCGCGCACGCATTTCGTAGAAGACCCCAAGAACCCCTGCGTGCTGCCGCCAAGCTCCGGTTACCAGCGTCTCGAAAATCAACTCTATCGCGTTGAGATTCAGAAGGGCGGCGAGCTTGGCGCTGCGACATTCAAATGGTCGCGCGAAAACGGCTCCGTGCTCACGACGATTGAAAAGGTTGAGGGCAGCACGCTCATCGTGACGGATGTCGGCAAAGACGAATTCCTGAGTTTCATAAACGGCGGATGGGCGGAGATTGTTGACCCTGAATCCGAGTTGAAAGGCGAGCCGTACACGCTCGTCCACATCAACAGCGTGAATCCCGCCACGCGCGAGATAGAGCTTGACGCACTCGACGCGAGTTTTGAAACGAAGACGGGCCTCAAGCTCAGGCGTTGGGATCAGGAGGGCGAGAATCTTCAGGAAGGCATCCTGACGGATGTCAACTGGATCAGCCTCGAAGGCGGCATCGAAGTTAAATTCTCTGACGGCAAGTATCGGGCTGGCGACTACTGGTTGATACCTGCGCGCACGGCGACGGGCGAAATCGAATGGCCGCCGTTTGGCACGCCGAATACCAGCCCCGTAGCGCAGCCGCCTGCGGGCATCGCACATCACTACTGCCGCCTCGCCCTCATCGTCGTGACCGAAGGCAGCGCAAACATTGTTGACGATTGCCGCAAAAAATTCCCGCCGCTCACGCACATCTGCGCCGAAGATGTCTGCTTCGACAACACAGAATGCCAGATGCCGAACGTAGAGACTGTGCAGGATGCGATAGAGCGATTGTGCGACCGCAACGATCTGCGCTTTCACAATCGCCACCTGCACGGCTGGGGCATCGTCTGCGGCCTTGAAGTCTATTGCGGGCCTGATCGTCGTCAGGACAAGCGCCGTCACGTGACGGTCAAGCAGGGCTACGCGATTGATTGCATGGGCAACGACGTTTTAATCAAACAGGATGCGCCACTCGATCTGATGACGATGATTCAGCAGTACAACGAAGCTCATCCGAACGCCCCGCTCTTTGATCCGGCGAGCGCAAATGGCGGCGAGGTCTGCCTCTATCTGACGGGTGAAGCCGATCAACCCTTTGCGCTGGATAAGTACGACCCCAAACAGAACAGCCTGCAATCGCTCCTGAAGGGCACGCTGTTGATGGATTTCTACAAAGACTGCATCGAGAAGTTGGTGGACTTTTTCGTTGACGAGTTTACGGCGAAGCCTGAAGAGGCAAACATGCCTGTCGGCCCGACGCAGAAGCGTTTCACGACCTTTCTCAACCTGCTCATTCAGTTCGTCAATCCGGCGACGGGCCAGTACGTCTATCTCTCAGGCGAGAAAGGCAAAGAAGACCCGCAGACGGAACACACAATCCTCAGCAACTTCTACGAGAAGCTGCTCGCGCTCTTGCAGAGCCACACGTTCTGCGCGATGTTCGAGGGCGCGCGGCCTTTCCCTGAATATCCGTTTGCTCCGACAGGAATGCGCACGATCTTCGGCAAGAATTTTCACACGCGTATGCGCATACATCCGCAAGGGAAGATGGCTTTCACCTGCGGCTCGAATGACAAGATTCATGTTTATGATCTGACGGGTGAAGAGATGGCCGCCGTGATGGATTTTCCGGGCGGCAAGGCTGCCATCGTGCAGGACGTAGCCTTTTCGCCTGACGGCAAACAGCTCTACGCCGTCGGACTCTTAAACAACAAGGACACGATGTTCGCCGTCGCAGACATCTCAACTACGGCGGAAGGCGGAAAGTTCGATCAGAAGTGGAGAACGCCGACAGTCATCTGCGACGTGCTGCTCATCACGCTCACGACCACCTCAAAGGTCAAAGATAAAGTCTTTGCCATCGGCAAGAACAAAGGTCTCTATGACATCAACCCGAACAACGTCAATGCCACGCCGACGCCCATGTACGCCTTCAACGCCGTCGGCCAAATCAGCACGCTGGACCAGACGGGGCGTGCCTTTGCGACTGCCAATATACCGACCGTAGGCGTCACAGACGAATATGATCGCGTGCTCAGCCTCAATCTGGTCCAGAAAGAGAGCACGCCGCCGACGCTCGTGCTGACCGTACCGGCCTTCGGGTCCCGGACGGGAAACGACGATCTTGTAGTAGTTGCTCCGAAAGGGCAGGATGGAGGCCGTCTCTACGTTGTCGTCAACGGCTTCCAGACGCAAATGAGGGAACTCATCATCGCTGATGCGAGCAAGATGACCTTCGTGAAATCTCTGTCTTTGCAAGACGACACGGAGATTCGTCTGGCCTTCAATCCGGCGACGCAGCATTTGATGCTCACTTACGAAGACAACTATCATGTGCGCACGCTTGATGATAAGGAGGAGCTTGAGAAAACGTTCCGTCTGCCCGTGCAGATTGATCCGATAGACATTGCGGTCGGGCCGGAAGGCAGGCGCGTCTTCGTGCTCAATCATACGAGCAACACGATCACTAAGATTTCGGCAGACCGATTTGACCCGAAAGCTCAACTCGACCTCGAAGCGTTAGCCAAGTATCGCAGCGAGATTATAGAAGCTTTCGCAGACCTCTTCGGCGGTCTCCTGCAATATCTGAAGGATTGCTTCTGCGATCACTTCCTCGTGAGATGTCCGCCCGAATGCAGGCCGGAAGATAAATTGTATCTGGCCTGCATCCGCATCAAGGACCAGCAGGTCTTCAAGGTCTGCAACTTCTCGCTCCGCAAGTACGTCAAGAGCTTCCCGACGATGGGCTACTGGCTCTCGATCTTCCCCGTGATTCCTTTCATCGGACGCGCCATTGAAGAATTCTGTTGCGCGGTGCTGCCAAACTTCTTCGGCCAATTCAAAGCGCCGCAAGTGAAAGAGGGAGGTGAAAATAGAGTGAAGGGCAAAGACATTCGGAGCGGCATCGCCGTTTACCAGCAGACAAACGTGCGCAGCATGTTGTCTGAACAGCTTGGCAAAGTGAAACTTGGCGGCAAGCTGATCTCAGACTCGCTCACGCAAAAATATACGGAGAGATTCAAGACGCAAAAGACTGTGACTCCGCCGCCTGCTTCAGTCAAGCAGGACGAAGTTGTCGGCAAATCTACCGACGAGGCGAAGGCGAAACTTGCGGGCAACCAAGTCATCGTCAAAGACGTGCAGCCGTATGACAGGAGCAAGGGCGCGACCAATCTCATCCGTCTCGCGGAAGCGCCGCAGAGCCTTGAGGCCGGAGCCAACATCACACTTTATGAAGAGAATGGTGTGGTCAAATACTACGCACCGGCAGAAGAGGTGCCCGCGCCTGTTCGCAATTTCCTGCGCGAAGAGATTAAAGCCACCTCTGTGGAGATGGCGGACACGACCGCGATACGCGCAGACGTGAAAACTCTGCAAACTCAACTTGCAGACACGCAGAAACGCCAGGAATCTGCGCTCGCCGAACGTGACAATCAGATTGCAATTCTGCACGCCAACGTCGCAGAGTTCACAGC
>JBAWGU010000553.1:0-1606 GCA_049593215.1 Pyrinomonadaceae bacterium | reverse complement strand
AGATAAACAATCTCGCAGGTCAGGAAGAGGGGCTTGCCCCCGCTCCTTCTTTTTGTTTTGTAACCCTATACTGACGACCCGCCCGCTACCGCAGGCGGTTCTGACTTCTCATCCTCCTCCCTTTAAGAGCAAGCAGCTTATCAACAATCTCGCGCGCGGCGCGTGGACGCGCAAGCCTTAAAGCATTCGCCTGCATCTGCGCAAACCGCGATGGATCATCGAGCAGACGGTCAATCTTGTAAGCGAGCACGGGAAGGTTGTTGCAGCGAATGGCTGCGCCTTCTTCTAAGAGGTGATCGCTGTTGCGCTCCTCTTGTCCGGGAATCGGGTTGACGATGACGAAGACGAGGCCGCGCGCGAGGGCTTCGGAAGTCGTGAGGCCGCCGGGTTTCCCCAAGAGAATGTCTGAAGCAGCCATGTACTCGTCCATCTGCGTCGTGTATCCGATTGGATAAACCGCGACGCTGCTCTTCACGGAAAAATTCGCAGTGAGATTTTCGATTCTGCTTTTTAGCTCTTCGTTGCGCCCGCAGATGGCGACGACTTGCGCAGGATGTTTGAGTTGAAGCAGCGATTGCATCAAGTGTTCGATTGGACCAACGCCGAAGCCTCCGGCGGAAACAAGTATCGTCGTGCGTTCTTGACGAAGGCCGAGCTTAGCGCGCATCGCCGTTTTATCTTTTGCCTGAGAGAAGAGAGGGTCAATGGGAATGCCTGAGACCGTTAGCTTCGCGGCGGGGATGCCGAGCGCTTCCATGTGTGCGCGTGTTTCATCCAACGCGACGAAGTATTGCTCGTAGTGATGACAGAGCCACATCGCGTGAACGTCGAAGTCTGTGACGACGATGGCCTGCCGCGCGTTGATGCGTTCCTTAGCCTGTAGCCATGAGAGTATCTCTGCGGGGAGAAAATGCGTGCAGACGACAAACTCCGGCTGGTACTGCTTGAGCATCTTGACGAAGGGCCGCGTATTCAGTTTGTCGAAAGCCAGACGGCGGCGTTCGTTCTTCCACGGCTTGTCCATCGCGTCGTAGAGCCAGCCCAAAACGTCCGGCATCTTGTTGACCATGTCTATGTAAGCGTTGGAGTAGAGACGACGGAAAAGCTTGTTGGTGTATTCGAGCGTGTCTATGTGGCGAACTTCTTCCGCAGCATTCGCATCCGCGAACGCGCGCTCCAGAGCCTGCGCCGCTCTCATGTGGCCCGCACCGACTGACGCGGAAAGTATCAAGACCTTTTTGAACATCTGACCTCGCTTCGATGAAAATCAAACTCGACAGTTATAAAGCTCTCTTGATGCCTGCATTAAATGAGCGCGCCCTTCGTTCTACTGCAAAACGATTGCGTTCAAGCGTAAATAGAAGGAGGAAAGAGAAAGATGAAAATGATGCTATTGAGTTTCGCGCTCGCTGCCCTGCTCAATCCTCTCTCATATCTTAATACACGTTCCATCCACGCCGCGCCTCAATCTCAATCGAAGCATCTCAAGGCAGATGAAATCCCTACCGTCTCTTTCTGCGAGATGCTCAAAAACCCTCAAGCCTATTTCGGCAAACTCGTGCGCACGAGGGCCGTCTGGGAAAGAGCCACCGAAGGCATCTTCCTG
>JBAWGU010000552.1:0-2810 GCA_049593215.1 Pyrinomonadaceae bacterium | reverse complement strand
ACTCCTCTGCGTCTCTGCGGTGAATACTTTTCCCTTCACTCAATACAGAATCGCTCGCCCCAAGATAATAACTGAAAATCTATTGCCTCACATCAATTCTTTTTCTTCCAAACTCTGCAAGGAGCGGCGCGAGTTGTTCAATGATCTGCCGGTGCGCTGCGCCGTTTGAGGCGACGAGGCCGTTATGATTCTGCACTTCGGGGACGTTGTAGCGCAGCGGCCCGCCGAAGAGGTCTGACATCTGCCCGCCTGCTTCCGTGAGGATGACTTCGGGCGCGCAGGTGTCCCACTGCTTGGTGCGCGCAGAGAGATGTATGTAGAGGTCGCATTGACGCTCGACGATGAGGCCGACCTTGATACCGACTGAGCCGCGCTGCACCTCTTCTTTGACGCCGAGCGTGCTCAAGACTCTATCCATGCGCGGGCTGCGATGCGAGCGGCTCGCGGCCAGACGCATAAGTTTTATGTCTGCATGATCCGAGACACGCGCGCGTTCCATTTCAAAACCTGCGCGCTCAATCCATGCTCCCGCGCCGCGCGCGGCCCAGTACATCACGTCAGGCAAAGGTTGATAGACGACGCCGAGCACGCCCGCGCCTTCGATGGCTAAACCAATCTGCACGGCGAAATCTCCGTCGCACGCGATGAATCCGTTGGTCCCGTCGAGCGGATCAATCATCCACGCGCGACTCTTACCCAGACGCCTCTCTGTATCAACAGACTCTTCCGCGAGAATGCCGTCATCAGGAAATTCTCTGTGAAGACCATTCACGATTAGCTCATTGGCGGCGCGGTCGGCCTCCGTGACAGGCTCGTAATCGCCCGCGCTCTGCTTCTGCTGAACATGAAGAGGCTCGTCATAAAACTTCATCGCCGCCGCGCCCGCCTCGCGCGCCAGACGCAGGGCCACACGCAACTCGTGGTCAAGGGATGAGGGATGAGGGATGAGGGATGAAGAATTGTTCTGCTGGCTCATGAGCTTGATACCTTGTTGTTTCGATGTTTCTTCAACGCTTAACTGTGTTGCAATGCATTTGTAGGGGCAGGGCTTGTCCCTGCCCGCATCGTCCGTGAGGACGATAATCAAGACAGTAAATTAACAGGGATGGACAGGATGAACAGGATAAAAGAGCAACTTTATTATCCTGTCTATCCTGTCCATCCCTATTTGAATCTTTCGTGAGTTGACGGGCAGGGACAAGCCCTGCCCCTACAGTCTTCTTTAATGCTCTTAATCCTATTCATCCCTCATCCCTTCCCACCTCCCTGATGATGTCGAGCGTTTGCTGTAAGTCTGCGCGTGTGGTGCGAAAGTTTGTGATGCAGGCGCGCAGCGCAAAGCGGCCTTTGATGTTTGCGTTTGAGAGATAGGCGCGACCGCCGCGTTGCACCTTGTGCATGATGCGGGCGTTGAGTTGGTCCAGTTCAGCATTGATGTGCGCGCGTTCTTCCTCGTCTGCCGCTTCAAGACGCGCGCGCACACGGGGCGGCACGTAGCGGAAGCAGCAGATGCTTAAGACTGCGAGCGCGAGCAGCTCGAAATCTTCCGCAGCGTTGACGAGCCGGGCGAGAGCGTCGGCCATCGCGTTGTCTTCCGTGATACTTGCGGCCACGCGACGGCTGCCGTAATAACGCAGCATCATCCAGATTTTCAGCGCGCGAAAACGGCGCGACAACTCGACGCCGTAATCCCAGAACGCGAACGATTCATCGTCAGTCGCTTCATGTATCTTAACGTAATCCGCCTCTGCTGAACTCCAAGCATCGCGCACGCGCGCCGCGTCGCGGAAGAGCAGGCAGCCGCAATCAACAGGCGCATAGAGCCATTTGTGCGGGTCCAATGAAACTGAGTCTGCGCGCTCAATTCCTGTAAACAGGTGGCGCTTGCTCTCATCCAATGCGCCGAGTGCGCCGTAAGCTCCATCAACATGAAACCAGAGATCATATTCATCAGCGACATTCGCAACTTCCACGAGCGGATCAATCGCGCCCGTGCTGACTGTGCCCGCGTTTGCCACCACGCAGAACGGGCGCAAGCCTTTGTTCCTGTCACTCTCTATGCGCTCGCGCAGGACGCGCGCATCGAGACGAAACTGCGCATCCGATTCTATCAAGCGCACCTGTTCACGCCCCACGCCGATAATCTCCGCAGCTTTCACGATGGAGAAGTGCGTCTCGTCCGAAGCATAGAGCGTCAGGGGTGCGCCTGCATTCCATAACCCGCGACGCGCGAGATCGCTTTGCGGCCCCGTGCGCAGCGCGACGATAATCGCGTTGAGGTTCGCCATCGAGCCGCCGCTTGTCAGAATCCCTTGCGCCTCTTCGCCGTAGCCTATCGCCCCGCCGAGCCACTTGATGACCGTCTGCTCTATGCGCGTTGCGGCAGGCGCGGAACGCCATGAGGTGACGTTGGGATTAAGTGTCGAAGCGATGAGGTCTGCGTATGCGCCGACGGGAGTCGAAGGCGAAGCGACGTAGCCGAAGAAGCGCGGATGCCCGTTGTGGCGGCTCTGGTTGAAGACTACGCGACAATCTTCGATGATCTTTGCGAGCGGCTCGCCCTCTACGGGAAGCGCGTTGTCGAAGGCTCCGGCAATCTCTTCCGCAGACGTGTCAGGGAAAACGCGTTGCTCCGAGACGCGCTTGAAATAATCTGTCACGAGCGCAACGGCCTGATCAGAGAGTTCGCGCATGGCTTCATCCGTCATCTCCAATGATGAAGCGCGCACAGAGTCGTCCATTTCTACGCAGCCTCCCAAAGCGAGGGTCAATCTTTTTAGCCGGAGTCAGAACCGCCTGCGGTAGCGGGC
>JBAWGU010000551.1:0-12866 GCA_049593215.1 Pyrinomonadaceae bacterium | reverse complement strand
ACGGCATCCTGACCGCGCTCGAAGCGTCGGGCTTGAATCTGTGGGGCACGAAGCTGGTCGTCCTATCCGCCTGCGATACGGGCCTGGGCGAAGTTAAGAACGGCGAAGGCGTCTATGGTCTGCGCCGCGCCTTCGTCCTTGCAGGCGCGGAGACGCTTGTGATGAGCCTCTGGCCCGCGAGTGATTATTCGACGCGCACGTTGATGACGAGCTACTACCGAAACCTCAAACAAGGCGAGGGGCGCGGCGTGGCTCTGCGCCATGTGCAACTCGAAATGCTCAAGCGCAACCCGCAACTCCATCCCTTCTACTGGGCTAGCTTCATCCAATCCGGCGAGTGGGCAAATCTCGACGGCAAACGCTGACCTAAGCAACAACTTCTCACGACCAGCCTGGGCGCTTACGACAAGCGATGAAGATCGGTGTGCGACGATCAAGCATCTGCTCTTCGCCTGTCTTCGATGCGCGCATTTAACCAACGCCTCGCCCTGCTCCCGCCTCATAAAAACTTCCCCGGAGTGAAATTACTCTGAAAACAATTTTCGAGTCCCCGATGAAATGTTTTTCTCAAAACGTCTTACCTGTGTGAGCCGCCTAATTTCTTTGATTAGACTCGCGGTGATCAATGACCGGCAAGTTCAATCCAGAGGCTTGAGCAATGAGAGCTATCGGAATTCTCCACATCATTTTCTTGTCGCTTCTCCCGTTCACGACTGCGCCGGTAAAAGCGCAGAGTCCCGGGACGAAGCCGATCTATCCAATTGAGTTTAAGGCAGGCGCGAAAACTGCAATTGTCGAGGGCACGGTCTCGCCGCCGAAGACGGTAGGCCCCGACATGACCAATGAAGGTTCTGAAAGATACACGTTGAGTGTGCGGGCCGGGCAGAGCTTCTCGATGGTGATTAGCTCCGACAACCATCAGGCAGGCTTCTCTGTAGAAAAGCCTTATCATGCCGGGTCTAATTTTGAATTTGTCACGAAGGGCGGCGTCCAGCGTTGGTCAGGCAGGCTTACGGAGTCGGGTGACTATACCATTATCGTCTTCCCACTGGACCGGGAATCTGTTTCGCGTTTCAAACTTCGCATCACACTTCGCTAGATGCTCAACACCGAGATCAACGGTGCAGGTATGTTCGCCACCTGCTGAAATGTTTTTCCCGGATTGTCTTAAGAGAGTGAAAGAAGCTGCTTTCCCAAGATGGCGTTAATGCGATTAAAGATTCTCATCCTGCTTGGCATCTGTATCGTCGTCGGCTGCGCGCAGTCTCAGTCGCAGAGCGACTTCAATAGTTCTCGCCGCGAAGCAACGATTCAAAGGCCATCAACCCAAGAGCCGCCGCCCACTCCCAGTCCCACGCCCGCCGAGGATACAGAGCGCTACGTCGAGTGGATGAAGAAGCGCGGCACTCCGATCAATGACAAGCCGCACGAGAACGTGTCGCTACGCATTGGCGATTGGGGCTTCTTCTATCACGGCGACCGGCCCGTTGGCAGTTGGCAACCGCTGCTCGATAAAGTTGCGCTTGATCGCTCCGGCCACGCTGTGACGGAGGCAGAGAATGGCGACTGGTACGCGCTTCTCAGCATCAACGGACTTGACGCCGCAGGCGCGCTCAAAAGAGTTGCATGGCTGTTCAACAGCGAGGGGCTTGATCCGGCATCTGCGACGGGGGGAGCACAACAAGCCAGGATTACTGCGCCGACGTTAACGACCCGTAACGGCGTCATCACGTTTCAGGGTTGGTGGGAAGCGTACTCAGACCCGCCATACAACAGACGCATCACGATTGTTGCGACGAAAGATAGAACGAAGTTGGTGATTGATTCCGGCGAGAAGCCGTGAGCAGGCGACCAGAAAGCTCGTTGGTGTTTGCCGCGCGGAGAGCGAGCGATGAAAAACTTAGAAAAACTTAATGGCCGGCACAAAATTCCGAAGGCACGAGAGAAGGAAAACATCATGTTCACTTTGAGTTTGACGAAACAGACGGTTATCAATTTTTGTCTGCTCGTCGCAGTCCTGCTCTGCACGTCGTACCAACTCACTGCCCAAATCAACATCGGGGGCGTCTCCATCCCGAAGCCGAAACGTTCGAGCAAGCCAAATACGAGTCCACCGGAGCGAACAACATCCAATACAACCAACAATGGAACGCCGGACGGAAATTCCGCCGCGCCGCAAGGCGACGCTCAGACCAACCCGAACGCGCCACCCGATTACAACGCTAACCTGAACGTGGGCGATCAAGCGGTTGCCGTTGACCGTTTCAGAGATGTCAAGGCGGTCAGGGTCGTCGGCAAGTCAGGCGCGGCATACAAGGTCGCCGAACTCAAATCGCCGGACTCGGTTCAGTGGTACAGCGCCAATTCCGTCTATCCTTATTTCAACTATCAGGCGTTCACGGAAATTATGTACGACTACAAACATTATGTGACGCCTTACCTTTCGTGTTACGGCAAGAAGCATAATTTGGAAGAGAAACAAGTGACCGAAGAAGGATACAACGCTTTCGGCGCGCGCAATTTCAGCAACGCGCAGGATTCACAGAAGACGCTGCAAGCAGAGCAGCCGAAGTTGGCGGAACTCGACAGCCAGTTGAAGAGCAAACTCGGCGGCGCATTGCCGAACACTTTTCTGGAATATCTATCCAACCCGTCAATCGTCTCGGAGATAGTCTCTCAGCGCGCCGAATATCTGAAGTGCGCTGTTGGAGTCGAAGAAGCGAAGCCGGATATTCGCCTCTCCGTTTTTCTCGATGACATCAAGAAGGCGCAGGACGAAGCTGCAAGATACACCCCAGCAGATTTTCTCTATCTCGTCAGCGCGGGCGGCCACAGCGAGCAGTTGCTGTACGCCGTGTCGCGGCGTGCGCGCGAGGAGTGGGCGCAGCAGTGGTTGAAAGACCCGGCCTCACGCACGGAGTTCGACGCGGAGTGGGACAAGCTGGCAGCCATCGCCGCGAAGAAGATTCCGACTTATAAACCTTCGGCGGCGAGCTATCGCTTTCGTGATCCCGTCGGCGAAAGACAGTTGATGGGCGCTCTCAAAAATCCTTCGACGCTCAAGATTTTCCGCATTGGCACAGACACCGCCGGATGGGAAATCCAGAAGGACAGCGACAACCTGCCGAGCTATCGCTACAAGACCATGAAAATTTATTTCCGCGACCCCGCAGACGATCACCCTTACTGCCGTGTCGTCTCCGCTCGAATCAAGCAGGACTACGCGGGCGGCGGCAGATACAACTCCGAAGTCTATCGTTCGAGCGTGAGCGAGGAAATCTTCGGCTGCCCCTGATGATGGGCTTTCCTTTTATTTGAACCCTTAACCATCACCTGCCGCTTGCAGAGAGCGAGCCACGACAAAGGAGTGACAAAGATGCCGGAAGAGATCAACTACCAGAAGCAAGCGAAGCATCGGAGCGGATTAAGGATGAGTACGACCTTTACACACATAAAGGAGATTCCAATGAAGAGAACTTTGATTATCGTGTTAGCAACTATTTTGCTGGCCGCCTGTGGAGCTAAGAACTCAAGCACTTCTTCCGCTAACAGTCCTTCAGCCAAGCCTGCTGTCGGTGATCTGGTCGTCGCCAAATATAAAACGGGTTCGTTCGCTGAAGGTAAAATTCAGAGCATTGAAGGACAGAAGGCGAATATCGGTTGGTCAAACAAAGACCTCGCTTCGACGGACGTTGATTTGGCTAACGCGTACCTGATCCCCAAAGCGGGTGATCCGACTAACGTCAAGGCAGGTGACTTCGCGCTCGCAAACACGTCCTCATACCATGACGGGTACTGGAATAAAGTTCAGGTAGCGAGCGTTAGTGGTGCCATGATAACTGTCAAGGAGACGAATGCCGATAGTCGCGACATCTCTTCGGACAAGGTTATTGCCGTCTCACCGACTGAGTCCGCCGACATCAAGGCCATGTTCGACAAGAACAGCAAAAAGGCAGATTTTGACGCGGAGGCACGTAAGGCTCGCCCTATAGTACCGGCTGATTACAAGCCGAAGGTGGGCGAGACTGTGGTCGCCGAGGCACCGCTCGCCTGGAACACCGGAAAGGTTAAATCCATTTCAGGCGACAAGGCGACGATTATCTGGGACCCGCAAAACAACAGTACATTTGATACGACTCTCGATAAGATTGTTCCTTATCCGACTGCGGTTAGCGCAGCCATGCCAACTGTAAACGACTACGTTCTCATCAAGATGGCTGATCCGAGAATATGGCAATACGTGCAGGTCACCAGCGTGAACGGCACGAACGTGGCGGTAAAAAATAAATACAACGAAACGAGCACGGTTAAACCCGGCGAGTTTATTCTCCTTAAGTAATGGTGCGCCCAGTAATGGCAGCGCATGGTTGAGTGGTGGAGATTCAAGACGTCGAGGGCCGCGTGGCGGTACGTGGATCAACGATTCCGACTACCTCCGCTCGGTGAGTTGCAACTGGCTCTCGCCTGACTTTGTAAAAGAAATGGCGGAGAGGGTGGGATTCGCGCCCCACGGTGGCCGTAAGACCACTCCGGTTTTCGAGTCCGATCTGCACCCTCCGCTTAACGAGTACGTACTAAGAATTGCCGGGAATTCAACCATCTGTCAGCCGTCAAAGCACAGTTAATCTTAGCAATTACTGGCTCGCTACTACGCCAACTTTACGCCAAGTTTGATCTTTACACCTTCTCTATCTGAAGAGGCTGCATAGCTGAATGACGTATATTCATAAGACCTGAATAATGGCGCCAATCTGAAGGATAATATTTCGTGTTTCTTAAGATGTTTACACGACTACGCCAGAAGTGTAAACATAGAGGAACCTCTCTTTTTACGACTAGAGATAGTCGCTCTGCCCATCCGAACATCGCCTTATATCTTCCGACGCCTCCTCCACCCGAAAGATGACCGGCAGGTCGACCGTGAACAAGAGATAATGGCCCGGGTCGTACCAGAGGACTTCCTCCCCGACTAATACCTGCTTGCCGCCTTGGACGACGAAGCAGAAGGCTGGCTGGTACAGAGCGAGCGCCGACTCCATCGGCTTAGTCAGGCGGGCGAGGAAGAGGCCGTCTAACGCCTCGCGTGCCCCGTCCTCGGGGAGTGCCTGCGCCATCCGCTCGAGCAGTTCATCCCTGTTGCTTTGCATCCTCTGCGCCTCGCGCCTAGCTTTTCTATGGCTCATAACCTCATCTTAGCCCATTCTTTCCCTCACGGCACGACGGACGCGGAATTTTTGCAGGATAGTACAATTATTCTCGACTATCGTCATACCGCTCCGCATTCCTGAGCCTTTAGAATCACACTAAATCAGTAGGACATAAAAAATCGTTGCCGATGAGATTGAAAGATGTTTGGAGAAAGTTAAGGTGAGCCTACAGGCGGCGCAGAGAGCTGGAAAGAAGGGAAATCATGAAAAGTGTTGTGTTGAATAACGGCGTGGAGATGCCTATCCTGGGTTTCGGTGTATTTCAGATCGCTGACCCTGGCGAGTGTGAAAGAAGTGTAGCGGACGCTCTCGAGATCGGTTACCGCCTGATCGACACCGCCGCGTCGTACGAAAACGAACAGTGGGTCGGGAATGCCGTCAAAAGCAGCGGAGTGCCGCGAGATGAGCTTTTCATCACGACGAAGCTCTGGATCGCCGATGCGAGTTATGAAGCAACGAAAAGAGCCTTCGGGCGCTCAATGGAACGCCTTCAGCTAGACTATCTGGACCTGTACCTCATCCATCAGCCATACGGGGACGTCTATGGTTCCTGGCGAGCCATGGAGGAGTTCTACCGCGAGGGGATCATAAAAGCCATCGGGGTGAGCAACTTTCACCCGGACCGCGTCATGGACTTCATCGTTCATAACGAGGTCGTCCCCGCAGTAAACCAGATCGAAACTCACCCGTTCCACCAGCAGGTGGAAACGCAGAAGTTCCTTGAAGAGAACAGCGTCCAGATCGAATCCTGGGGACCGTTCGCCGAGGGAAAGAACAATATCTTCCATAACGAACTGCTGCTCTCCATCGCCGGGAAGCACGGCAAGTCGGTTGCGCAGGTGATATTGCGTTGGCTGATACAGAGAGGGATTGTTGTTATCCCTAAATCGGTGCGTCGGGAAAGGATGGCCGAGAACTTCGACGTTTTTAGTTTCGAGCTTGAGGACGAGGATATGAAAGCGATTCGGAGCCTCGATACGGCGACCAGCCTGTTTTTCGACCACCGTGATCCTGCGATGGTCAAATTGCTCAGCGAGGCGAAGCGCAACACCTGAATCTTTTACCCAAGCGAGGAAACCCTTATGAGAAATGTTCTAACACTAGTGGCGCTATTCTGATTGACTGCTTTTTTCGCGGGGGCACAGACGATGAATAATAACGACGATCTCAAAAAAAAGGTGGGTCAGATAGAAGATCGGATCGCGCTAAAGGAACTGGTCGATACTTTCTCGATCTTGGCCGATAAGAAGGACGTGAAAACACAGACGCAGTTGTTTACTGCTGACGGGATAGTGGAAACATTCGTCAACGGCGCGCGGGTTGCGAACCTCAAAGGGCGTAAGGCAATGGAAGAGGCGTTCGGGGCCTTTCTAAAAAACTTTGAGACGGTTTACCACTTCAACGGTCAGCAGACGGTAACGATCGATGGTGACAAAGCCTCAGGAATCTCCTATTGCATGGTCACGCTCATCGGTACCGAGAACGGCAAGAAAATGAAGACGTCAATAGGCGTTTATTACCAGGATGAATATGTTCGCGAGAATGGCCGATGGCTTATCGCAAAACGAACTTCGACATTCGACTGGCAGGACAAACGAGAACTAGGCCAATAGAAAGAAGATGAAAAAGGACAACGAAATCTACAATATCTAAAACTCAAGGAACTGATGGCAGAAGCCGGCGCGACTTTATCACTAAAGGTATTTTCGCCGGTGCCGGCTTAGCCGCTAGTTCACTCGCGCTGGCTTCTCAAAATCAAGCAAGCGCCCAAAGTGCACATTCAGGAACCCAGCGAAGAAATGAACTCACGAGTCGTAAAAAGATCGCCACGAATCCGTTGCCGGGGCGAAGAAGGCTGGGCACGTTGGAGGTCTCATCGGTCGGCCTGGGCGTCCAGAACATGAGCCGCAAGTATGAAACGACGGTGCCGTACCACCCGGAAATGATCAACATCATCCGCGCGGTCTTCGACCGTGGTGTCACCTTTTTCGACGCGGCGAAGGCGTGACCCCCTTCCGAGGCAAGGTCGTGATCACATCCAAGTTCGGCTGGAACATTGATCTCGAGACCTGTGAGCGGCGCCCGGGGCTTAACAGCAAGCCCGAGCATATCAAGCTCGCTGTCGAAGGGATGCTCAAGCGCCTTCGCACCGACCGCATCGATCTCCTCTACCAGCACCGGGTCGATCCCGAAGTCCCGATCGAGGACGTCGCCAGCGCAGTCAAGGACTTAATGGACCAAGGCAAGGTTCTGCACTGGGGTCTCTCCGAAATGGGGCTTAAGACGCTGCGGCGCGCTCATGCGGCGCTGCCCGTCACCGCCGTTCAGAACGAATACTCGATGCTGTGGCGCGGGCCTGAGAAGGAAGTTATCCCGACTTGCGAGGAGCTTGGAATCGGCTTCGTGCCTTGGAGACCCCTCGGCGTACAGTTCCTCACCGGCTGGATTGACGCTAATACCCGGTTCACGCCCGGTGACATTCGCGGGGCTGAGTCCCGATTCTCGCCGGAGAATCTGCCGCACAACCTGGCGCTCGTCGAACTGGTCAAGAACTGGGCCAAACGGAAGCAGGCCACCTCCGCTCAGATCGCGCTCTCTTGGCTGATAGCGCAGAAGCCCTGGATCGTGCCGATTCCGGGAACGACGAAGCTGCACCGTCTTGAAGAAAACATAGGCGGGTCTAACGTGGAGCTGACAGCCGACGATCTCCACGAGATTGACAATCTCATCGAGCAGATTGACGTGCAGGGAGCGCGATATTCTGAAAGCTCGCAAAAGATGATCAATCGCGGATCTATTAAATAGGGCTCTGGTGCAAATGGCAGCCATCAGTAAGCTGATGCCAGGCGAGATTTGACTTTACGCGGCCAATAATGTCTTCCAGGTTTGTGCTTTTCCTACTCTGCCTTGATTGAACTTTGAGATGTCAAACTGTCCTTTTCTGAACCGGTGTGCTCATTCGATGCCGCTGATAGTGATGACTGCATTGGCGAATCTCTTGAATCCTAACATAGGATAGATGCGCTCTCTTCATTCTTCTGTGATCTGGCTCAATGAGATTGTTCAAGTAATTGCTCGTCCTCACTTTTGGACTCTGAGGAAGGACTTCTTCAGCCTTCAACTCACTGATGGCTGTGTAAGTGGCAGGATAACCGTCTACGGTGATCTTCTCAGGAATACCGTGTTGCCTTATTGCTTGGGCAAAGAACTGCTTGGCTGCTGTAATATCTCTGTGCTCAGTGAGCAGGGTCAATCGCCTTGCAGATGTCTTCAGGCCAGGTATTTGACGAACACCACCTCGTTGTGCTGCTCGTTGTAAACAAGTTCGTCCACCAGCCGCATCGTGAGCAGCAGTCCGTAGCCGCCCGCTCTTATGCCTTTCTCCTCGCGCACACGTGCGTGGCGAAGCGGCTCGTCATCGGGGTTATTGACCGCCGCGTGATCAAGCTGCGCCGGGTCGAACCCCTTGCCCGGGTCTTTGATCTGGCAAATGACGGCACGCTTGAGCCGCACGAAGCTGACCTCGACGCTCTTCGATTTGTCTAACCGGCAACCATGCTCAATAGCGTTTTGCAGCAACTCGCGGAAAGCGGTCATGATTGCTTCGCGCGTCTCTGACGCGATGCCGGAAGCAAACTGCGCGAGCATCTTCTCAGCTGTCAAGACAGCCTTCATCTCACCAGAGACGCGCAGCTCTATCCAGTCAGGACTGTCCGAAACCATCTCGACCTCGGCTGCCGGGTACGAGGCAAGGTCAAGGTTGATAGTTGCGCCAACTTCTCTGTCGCAGACGGACTCAATAACTGAATTCAACATTTGACACTTCCTTTCCGGCCACGCGCCCGCAGAGACTCTAGCTCATCTCTATTCCTCTGCTCGCCGCTACTTCTTCTCAATCACAAACTTGAGTCCGAACTTGCGCCCCACCCCATTGTAGAATCCGCCGAACTCCGCGCTCGCCAGATTGCTCTGAAAGTCACGAGGGTTGAAATGGTTCGTTAAGTTGAAGACCTTCACTCCGACTCTCAGTTTGTAGTTCTCCTTCCAACGCCCGGGCGCGGCCACGCTCTTTAGAACTTGCAGATCGAGCGAGGCGAAGGTGGGAAAGCGCCCGGCGCGGTCGCGCTCGCCGACGAAGTTTCTGTCCTCGTCCATGACCGACACGGGGAAGCCTGTGCGGAGGTCCAGGATGGGCGCGACCGTGATGCCGTACTTCATACCGAAGTCGCCCCAGAAGAGAAAGCGATTGGGCGCATCCCACGGCAAAAGCGAACGCTCGTCTCGCCGGATGACGGGGTTGTAGAAGTTGCCGAAGTAGGAGTTGAAGTCGTTGAGATCACCCTCCGCACGAGAGCGCGTGTAGGAGGCGATGAGTTCATCTTGGTTGTGGAACCTGTAGCGTGTCTCGACCTGAAACTCTTTGTAGCTTGAGCGCCCGCCGTTTGAGAGCAGTAAGGTGCTTCCGCCCGCGGCGTCTTCCAATGGATTGACGATGAACTCGCGCCTCGCTTCGCGCTGGCTGTAGCCGATGCGGACAAATAGATTCCTGATCCACTCGCGGTCAACTTCGATGTTCCAGTTAACGCTGCGCGGCGTGCGCAACTCTCGGTCTTCGGGCATGAGGCGCTGGAGCACTGGTGCGCCTACGACTTGCACTCCATCAGCGGCAAAGTGTGTCAACAGGCGCTCCTGCAACTGGTCAAATGTTGCGACATTGAGATTGATCGAGTCGTAGAAGAGTCCGATGCCGCCGCGAATCACTGTCCGATTGTCCGCGAAAGGAGCGAAGGCGAAGCCGACACGCGGCGCAAAGTTGTTCTCGCTGGCGATTGAGTCGCGATCGTAGCGCACGCCGTATCCGAGTGTGAGGCGACGGCCTAGCGACCACTTGTCTTCAAAGAATGAGGAGACTTCCGATTTGTTGCGACGGAGACGGCCTGCGCCGACGAAATCAATCTGCTGGCTGCGCGTGCCGTCGGCGCGAAGTATTCGCACAGTGTCGCTTATGTTCTCGCCACGGAAGGTGTCGTGGCTTAATCCAAAGCCTACCTTCATCGCGTGCGATCCCCAGAAGTTCGGCGGCGTGAAGTTGTAAACCTCCCGTGCCTCGTAGCGGCGGCTGCGGCGATGTTGCTGGTTATAGAAGCTGCCGGAGTTTATATCCGGCGCGAAGTTCATGATGCCCGGCCCTGAGCTTGGGTAAACGTCTGCGTCGAACTGCTTGATGCTGAAGGTTGATTCAAGAAACGACGAGCCGCCCGTGATCATCCGCTCGTTGACCGCCCAGAAGAATCCGCGCTGGCGAAAGTCGGGCGTGACCGCTTGCGGGTTGAAGGTGTTGAGGCCGACGAAGCTCAGCTTTTCGGGAAAGAGCGAGAAGGTGGTGGAGAGGTGGTTCTTCGAGTCTATCTCCCAGTCCACGCGCGTGATGGAGTCGAAGCTCTCCAATCCGGTGTCGCGCTGCATGGGCGGCAGGCTCTCGACGGGCGTGCGCACAAACCGATACTCGAAGGACTGAAAGAAACTCACTTTGTCTTTCACCAATGGGCCGCCGAAGGCCAGACGCGGCATGAAGGCTTCGATGCCTGCCGAGCGCCCGCCTCTGCGCCGCAAGCGCGGGAAGAAGTTCTGCATCTGGAACTGCCACTGGTCTACGCCCGCGCGCGTCTCGACTTCAGTGACGCCTGCGGTGAAGTGGCCGTACTCCGGCGCGTAAGGGTTCGTGAGGACCTGCATGGAGCCGATGGCTTCGATGGGGAGGTTAATGGCGTAATCGCCCGTCACGGGGTCGGTGACGTTGCTGCTGTTGACGGTCATCCCGCTCTCATTTGGACGACCGCCCTTGACATCTATCTGCCCGTCCGGGCCACGGACGACGCCTGGCACGAGCGGCAGCGCATCCAGAAAACGCTCGTTGATGAGCGGGATGGTTTGCAGAGTGCTCTGTGTGACGATGGTGGCGGGTGAGGCATCTGTCACATCAACTCCCTGGCTGTCAGCGTTGACCGTGACCGACTCGTTGACATCAGCCACTTGGAGAGTGATGTTCTCAATCGTCGTTTCGCCCGAACGGATGGCGACGAGTTTGCTCGCCGTCTTGAAGCCTTGAACGTCAGCTTCCAGCGTGTAAGTACTGGGCTGTAATCCGGCGAACTCATATTCGCCCGCGTCGCTGGCGGAGACTGATAAGACCTTTGCGTCCTGAGCTGTGCTGCTCAACTTTAAGCTCGCAGCAGGAATGTTGTAGGACTGTCCGTCGGGCGCGGTGGTGGTGACCGTTCCGCGTAGAGTGCCTGTCGCGGTTGCTGTCGCTTGTGCTTGGGCGGCGCTGCTCGTGTTCGCGAACAGCAGGAGCGAAAGCAGCATTGACATAATCGCGTTGTGCTGTATTCGGTTTGTCATCATCTTCATCATGGCTCTTTATTCCTTCTTAGTAGCTAAGCCTGCCACTCTCTCGGTGCGGCTTACTTTTGGTGTTTGTTTCCACCTCAGCCCGGCCTTTAATCGAAAGATCGTTTCCTTCTGAAGTCACCTATCACTTCTACCTGCTTGCCCCGGCTCATCTCAGTATTAACTTGTGCGAAGGCAGCCCGACGTGTATGTGCGGCCCTGTGGCCTTGCCCGGGACTGCAAAGTGGAAGGCTGTGAAGGGAATGCCGTTGGCGCGTAGATATTCCATCAACACCTGCCCCTCGGCGCTATCAGGACTAAGACCAACATCCATTGCGTTGCGATGGTCGTAGCCCCAGCGGTCGTGTATTGGCGACTGCCCAAAAGCGCCTACGGGTAGCGCGCGCCCGAACCTCTGCATGAAAAATTGCCTGATCGCGCCTGCTTCGGATAGCGACCAGACACGCGCGCCGCCGAAGCGGATGTAAGCTGTCGTATGTAGCAGCCCACCGACTGCGGCGCGTGGGGCCGAACTCAGCCTGACCTTTGGTGCGGACTCTTCCGCCTCGGCCTCGACCACCACCTCCGCGAACTGCACCTCGGCGCTCTTCAACTGCGCCTGCGCCTCTACGACCTTCTCGCTGGCGCGCGCCGCCGCGTCTTCTGCCGTTTCCATGTCGCGCCGCGTGACCAGCCCTTGCTCGTATAACTCTTTCATCTTCGGGAGTCGCTCTTCAGCCCTCTTCGCGCCTGCCTCGTAGAGCGAGAGCAGTTGTTCGAGGCTAGACTTGTATTCACTCCTGGCCTGCGAGAGTTGTGCGCGCAGTCGCACCGGCTCGGTCTCCAGCTTCGACACTGAGGCGGCTTCTGTCCTCCTGCCCTGAGCCTTCATGTCTAACCTCTGCTGCGCCTGCGCGGTCTTGCCCACTGAGAAGAAGACGAACGCGAGACAGGCGCTCATCAACAGAATCACAAATCGCAGACCTTGAATCTTTCTCTGTCTTATCAACACCTCACGCTCCTTCGTTCGTCATTACCGAGTCACTGACGGAGCATGTAGCAATCGCCCTGCCACACTTTTTTAGTCTGCGCGCAGGTTGATTACCTCCATTCACGGAGTAGTAGGGAATGCGTGCGTGCGCGCTCTTGACGATTGAGCGTCGGGTGCTGAAGAGGAATTCTGAAGTCGTTTATTAACGACCTCTTTCGCTGATTGATGCGCGTAGATGCGCCTTTTACTGGGGATGTTTGACGATTTATGCTGAAGGA
>JBAWGU010000550.1:0-3180 GCA_049593215.1 Pyrinomonadaceae bacterium | reverse complement strand
GCCCGCTACCGCAGGCGGTTCTGACTGCTCTAACTCCGCGCGATTCCATCCTGCAAGATTTGCGCCTGCTTCATAAGTGCTTTGCAGAAACTCCATCAACGATTCATCAGGCGAGTTTGCCATCCGCACGTCATCGTAGAGCAAGATAAACTCTGACATCTCCTTGCTGTAGAAAGCCTCTGCGGGACGAATCGAAGCATCGCTCAACCCTTGCGGCTCAGGCGCTGTGTAAGAATAGAACGCAGGCGCATCTAGCGGCCCCATGCCGGGCCAGAATCCGTGGCTGATGACTTCATGCGAGTATGCCTCGCGCGTGATGGCGTCTGCGCCTTCACGCTCGGGAGCGCGTCTACCATTGAAGCGCGTCACCGCGAGATCAAAGCTGCCCCAGAAGAAATGCACAGGGCTGCACTTGCCTGTGAAGCGCGCGCGGAATTTATTAAGTACTCTGTCCGACTGCACAAGTATCCGCCAGAACCTGTTGGCGTACTCGCCGTCATAAGAAGCGTGCTGAACGTCTTTCTCAAATGGAATCGGATCGGGTATCTCGACCGGAGTGGTCCAAATCTTCACTTCGATTCCAAGCTCACCAAGCGCGCTCATCACTTTACTGTAAAAATCTGCGACAGAGCGCGGCGCAAGGGGCAAAGTCTTTGACGCGCCATCGCTGCACTCTATGACAAGCTTGTGATCTATAAAATCGAAATCTATCTGAAAGGTTCTCTGCTCATACGGCATGGCAGAGGTTGTGAGACCGCGCGACGTGACATAGAGCGGCACGTTCCACCAGTGATTGACGAGCGGCGTCTGCGCGAGCCTGATCTTGCCGACGACCTGCGTCCACATATGAAGCGTCGCATAAGTATCTTTCCATTCTTCGAGAGGCAGGCTCGGCCAGATTTCCACATTCACAGCGTTATCCATTATTCCCTCCGTTTCCGCGATACGATACGAGAAGATGAGGCTTGAATACAACCTTAAAACTGTAGGGGCAGGGCTTGTCCCTGCCCGCAAAACTTACAGAAGATTCAAACAGGATAGACAGGATAGACAGGATAGAGAATTAACTCATTGACTCATTGGTTCATTGATTTAATGAGCAAATGAATGAATCTCTTCTTATCCTGTCTATCCTGTCTATCCCTGTTAATTTATTGATGTGCTGAAAGACGGGCAGGGACAAGCCCTGCCCCTACAGTTTCATCGGTCTTTTTGAAAAGCAGTGAGGTGAAAGCGGAGTTAGTAAAGAGCGTGGCCTCTAAAATAAGCAGGCCACGCTCTTCGGTTAGTTGGAGAGTTTACTGGACCGATACATCATCCACACGGAATGATGTGGGCAGTGAAATATCTTCTGTGGCGCGGAACTGAATCCGCACCGTCTGCCCTGCGAAGCTGCTGAGGTTGTATGGTCCTCTCAGCACGTAAACTCCTGCCGTGCCGCTGTTCTGGTTGGTGAACGTCGCCAGCGTTGTCAGTAGCGTTCCCGAAGTGTTCCGCACCTCGATGAAGACACTGTCATAGACGGGTGCGCCTGTTGCCTCACTGGTCGTGACGTTGAGCCAGAAGTTGAGGTTTGCGCCGCCGCTCGGAATCGTGACCGTTTGGTACAGCGTGCTGGTGCTGCTGTTGACCGCGCCTAGAATCATGTAGGCCGTGCCGCTATGCGGGTATGCTCCCGTGCTGCGTACAGTTTGGCCGCTAATGATCCAGGGAGTTGTGCCGGTCTCGAATCCGCCGTTGACGATTAACTCGCCTCCGCCTCCGCCTGTGCCCGCTTGAGTCACAGTGAAGGTCTGGCCCGCGATGGTCATCGTGCCTGTGCGCGACGATGAGCCGGTGTTGCTGGCGACGGAGTAAGAAACCGTGCCGTTGCCTGAGCCGCTCGCGCCGCCAGTAATCGTGATGAACGTGGCGTTGCTCACAGCCGTCCAAGTGCAACCAGTGCCAGCCGTCACGCTAACCGTGCCCGATCCGCCCGCCGCCGCATAGCTCGCGCTGGTCGGATTGATCGAGAAGGTGCAGGTGCCGCCGCAATCCGACGGCACGTTAGTCGCGGCGGTGTGCGTCGTGCCGTCGTTGCCGACAGCAGAGACGCCCATGCCGTGACGCGCAAAGACGGTCCAGATGGCGCAGCGATGAGCATTCGAGTACAGGTTTGTATCGGCTTGCAGGATGCCGTCGCGCGCGTTGAGGAAAGAGGGACGAGTCGGCGTGAACTTCATGCCGTTCAAGACGATGTTGTCCGAGACTGTCTTTCCGAGTTGCGTGCGCAAATCCCAGAGCGTCGCGGCCCAAACTTCGCCGTCGTTGTGAACTTCAAAGCCCTGATTGCCGACATCCGCATAAGAATCGTGAACGGTGGCGGCGGGGACTGTGTATGCCGCGCGGCGTATGCCTGCCGTCGTGTTCTGTGTGACGTACTCGCCCATTACGCCATCGTTATTGAGCGTGCAGGCCCAATAATCGGACCAGCCTTCGCCCATCGCGCCAGACTGCGTGCCGGAGAGGGCTGTGCTGCCGTTGCCGATGAGGCGATTGGAGATGCCGTGCCCGTACTCGTGAAACACTACGTCGCTGTCAACGGAGCTATCGCGGTCAGGGTTCGGCGCGGTGAAAAGATACTGCTGCATACGCGGACGCTGGCCGTCCGGCGGCGTGGCAAAGTTCGCATTGTTGGTCCCAGACCCGTCCTGCGCTTCTGCCCGAACGGAGTCGTTGCCCGTGCCGCCGCGCCCGTAGTTGTTCGTCTGGAAGTTGCCCGACGTTTCCGTAAAGCCTAAGCCGTAGGAGAAGTCGTGCATGATGTTGTTGAAGTAGAAAAGATTCGTCACGACCGCCGCCTGCTGCGTGCGCGGGTCAACTGCGGTCGAGAACGGGAAAGTGAAATCCTGATTGGGCGCGGAGGCGTGGCCGTTGGACAAATTGGTCCCGTTGTTCGCATCCGGCGCGTTGTCAGCGTTCGTGTCCAGATAGGCTTCGACGTTGTTGCCTGTGGTCACAGTCGAAGTGCCCATCCAGCCTGCGCTGGTGTTGATGGTGGTGTCGCCCACGAAGGAGACGAGTTGACGCGGGCCTGCGTCCGGGTCTTCAGTGTAAACTGTGCCCTGCGCGGCTTCGACATAGAGATTATGACGCAGGAGCAGCTCGCCTGTATTCGCGTCAACCAGAGTTTCGTACCAT
>JBAWGU010000549.1:0-2112 GCA_049593215.1 Pyrinomonadaceae bacterium | reverse complement strand
ATTTACAACAGTCTAGCGCGCAATCGTCCGGCTGCGTCCCGCGCGTGCCGAGTGCGCGACGTTCAAAGTTTGGAGTTGTGCGCTCAAGGATGAGTTCACGAATCATCCTGATAAAAACGGGATGAGTCCCGACCGTCGCGGCTCGAATCATGTTCAAGCCTATCTCTTCGCAGACGTGACGCGCCTCCGTATCAAGATCGTAAACCACTTCCATGTGATCCGAGATGAAGCCGACAGGCGCGATAATGACATCCGTTGTGCCTGACGTTTTCAACTCGCGCAGGTAATCGCAGATGTCTGGACCGAGCCATGCTTGCGTCGGCGGCCCACTGCGACTCTGAAACACAAGACGCCAGCGATCATGTCCTAAGCCTCCGGCAATGAGGCGACAGGTCTCATGTAGCTGCGCTTCGTAATCGCAACTCGCGGCCATCGCCTGCGGGATGCTGTGGGCTGTGAAAGCAATCTCGGTTTCGCCGCGTTTACTTTCAGGAATTTGATTGAGAGCAGCGCGCACCTGTTCGATGTTCGGCTCAATGAAGCCGGGATGATTATAGAAGGCGCGCAGCTTGGAAACATGCGGAGCGTCTGGTCCAACTTCCAAACGCGCTCGCTCAATGTCTTCCGTGTACTGGCGACAGCCGGAGTATGAGCTGTAAGCGGAGGTGACAAACGCCAGAGCATTCCTGATGCCGTCACGCGCCATCGCTCGCAGAGTGTCTACGAGCAAAGGATGCCAGTTGCGATTGCCCCAGTAGATTTGAAGGCGCGGGCCGTTTGCTTCCAACTCTTTTTCGAGCGCATCAATCAGAGCGCGATTCTGCGAATTGATCGGACTCCTGCCGCCAAAGAGTTCGTAGTGATGCGCCACCTCGCGCATTCTCTCCTGCGGCACATTGCGCCCGCGCAGCACGTTCTCAAGAAAAGGCATCACCTCATCCATCCCTTCCGGCCCGCCAAAAGAGAGGACAAGGATTGCATCGTAAGTCTGATTCATTTCAAGCATTCAAGCATAGTCAGTACCCCCTGCTGCAAGCGGGCAGGTGCTGAGCAGGGCAGAGGGATAAGGGATGAGGGATGAATAAAACAATCTGTGAATCGTTCTTATTCATCCCTCATCCCTTTGCCCTCATCCCTTTAATTACACACGTCGCCTTCGACAGGGTTGAGCATCTTCTTGAGTTGCTTCGTTCGCTCAACTGTTAAAACTGTCTGGTTCATGCAGTAGCACATGCGATAGACTGTGCCGTAGGCCGCTTGCGGGTCGTCCGTTTCAGGGTAGAGCGACAGCATGTGCGCGTCTCTGAAACTTACCCATGCTCTTTGCGCTTCCTTAAGCTTTTCGATGAACTTCTGCTCGTCCCTGTTTGTGGCGAGCACCTGTTGATAGACACGGTTCAGTTCTTCATCCGCTTTTGTGTACTGTGTGCAGAAGCAGCGATTCATGTCAGCTTGCGTCATGGCATTGGCGCAGGGGGCCGCACTCTTACGCTTCTTCTGTCTCTTCTGTTGTCCGGTTGCGCTGAGAGCAAAGATTGAGCAACAGATAACGAGCGTGGCGACAAACGATTTACGCATAGTTTCCTCTCAAAGAAATTTGTTGGCAGAAGCTCATCTGTGGCTTAATTCATGCACGGCTTCGACAAGGGCGATGACATTCTCGACGGGAGTTTCGGGCAGGATGCCGTGGCCCAGATTGAAGATGTGCCCGTCACGCCCTCGCGCGCGTTCGAGAATTTTCCGGGCCTGTGAGCGTATGTAGCTTTGATCTGCAAAGAGCGCAACGGGATCAAGATTACCCATCACAGCCACATCGCCTACGCGCCGCCACGCTTCGTCAAGACGCACGCGCCAGTCAAAGCCGATTACGTCGCCTCCCGCCTTGCGCATCAACTCAAGCAGCGAAGCCGTGCCCGTGCCGAAATGTATGACGGGCGTTCCCTCGCGGACGTTTTCGATGACGCTCTTGGTGTGCGGCAGAACGTAGTTGCGGTAATCATCCGGGCTGAGACAGCCGACCCATGAATCAAAAATCTGTACGGCCTGCGCGCCAGCTTCTATCTGCGCGTTCAGATATTTCGAGAGCGCGCGGGAAATCAAAGACATCAAAGC
>JBAWGU010000548.1:0-9701 GCA_049593215.1 Pyrinomonadaceae bacterium | reverse complement strand
CTCTTGTTGGCCTGCGCCTGTTGCGGAGAGCCAGCCTGCTCCGTCTCCGTCTTGACAGCAGGAGCGGGCGCAGCCGTTGACGCATATGCGCCGTTGCCGCCATCAAGCACGGCGACGACAGTGTTGACTTCAACCGTCTCGCCCTCTTTGAATCTAATCTCCGTGAGCGTCCCTGCGGCAGGCGAGGGAATCTCCGCGTCAACCTTATCCGTCGAAATCTCAAACAGAGGCTCGTCGCGCTCGACACGCTCGCCAACCTTCTTCAACCACTTGGTGATCGTACCCTCCGCGATGGACTCGCCCATCTGCGGCATGACAACTTCTGTGCTCATAGATTCTCCAAAAAAAATGTCCGTAGTCCGTTGTCAGTAGTCAGTTGTTAAACTTCAGAACGCAACTTGCGCATCACAAGCAACGGACAACTGACCACTGGCAACGGACAGTTTTTAATACGCTGCTAATTTTCGCGCCGCTTCCGTGATGTCTTTCGTCTGCGGCAAATAATATTCTTCGAGCGGGGGCGAATAGGGAACGGGCGTGTCAATCGAAGCGACGCGCACAGGCGGAGCATCCAGCCACTCAAACGCCTCTTCAGCAATCGTCGCAGCAATCTCACCGCCGATGCCGCCCGTGCGCGATGCTTCGTGAAGCACCATCACCTTGTTCGTCTTCTTCACGGAATTCAGGATGGCTTCCTTGTCCATCGGCGCGAGCGTGCGCAAGTCTATCACTTCAACGTCTAAACCTTCCTTCTCCAACTCCTGCGCCGCGTCGAGCGCGTTTAAGACCTGCGCGCCAAACGTAATGATTGAAAGGTCTCGGCCCTCGCGTGCCGTGCGAGCCTTGCCAATCTCAACGATGTAATCTTCCGCAGGCAACTCTTCCCTGAGACGCGGCAGGCGATAGAGTTTCTTATGCTCGAAGAAGATGACAGGATCGGGATCGCGTATCGCCGCCTTGATTAATCCCTTCGCATCGTAGGCGGTCGAAGGCTCTACAATCTTGAGGCCCGCAGTGTTCAGGAAAAACGATTCCGCGTTGATGGAATGAAACGGCCCCGCGTGAACGCCAGAGCCGCACGGCCCGCGAAAGACAGTCGCCAGCCCCGCGCCCCAGCGATAACGACACTTCGCGGCGTAGTTGGTCAGCATATCAAAGCCCGCGCTGATGAAATCAATAAACTGAAACTCCGCGACAGGCCGCATCCCCATCAGGGCCGCGCCGCACGCCGCCCCGACAATCGCCGCCTCAGAGATCGGCGTATCAACCACACGCCCCGCGCCAAACTCGTCTATCAGTCCATCCGTCACCTTAAACGCGCCGCCATACGCGCCCACGTCCTCGCCTATCACAAAGACGCTCTCATCGCGTTCCATCTCTTCCCAGATGCCCTGACGAATCGCCTCGACAAAAGTCGCCACGCCGCCACGTTCGGGGCGGTTTGATTTATGCTCTTTTTTAATTGCAGTTGACATATCCGTATCTTTTGCGAAGGACGATCCTCTTAGCCTTCACTTAAAACTCCTCCGCTAATTCTTCAGCCGTGTATTGCATCGGAGAAACCTTGAAACGTGCCAGCGCGTTGATGAACTCCGCGCGCGTTAGCCCTGCCACTTCAGCCGCTTTACTTTGCGATAGCTCACCCAACTCATACCATTTAACGGCAGCAGCAATCCGCAACTCGCGCACAAACTCGTCCGGCGATTTGCGAAGCGCAGCGAATGCCGTATCAGGAATGTTAATCGAGATTGTGTGCATTATCCTTTACTCGCTCTCCACTTGAGCCACTGCGCGCGTATGAGCGTCGCTTTGAGACCGATGATTAAACTAATGCCCGCGTAGAGACCGAAGTTGTCGGCATTCGCGCCGGGGAAGAAAATCGCGCTCACGATGAGCAGCAGCAGGAACGTCGCGCCTCCGAAGATGACAAAGTTGATGCCGACAAAACGGAAATATTCTTCATTCGTCTTTGGAAACTCTGTGCGCTTTCCAGTGGGCATCTTATCCTCTTGTCAGTACCGCCTGCGGTAGCGGGCGGGTGTGTAAAGGGATGAGGGATGAGGGATGAAAAAGGAGAAGTTACTGATTGTTTTATTCATCCCTCTGCCCTCATCCCTCTGCCCTGCGCTGACCCGCCCGCTTGCAGCAGGCGGTACTGACCTTTACTCATCTCTCCAAAACTTTCGGACGAAACGCGGGCGGCACAATCGAGTTGTCGAACACATTATGAGCCGCCTGTTCAGCTTCGGGCATCGGAGAGCTTTCGGCCCACTCCACGTCTTCATCAATCTCGCGCTGCACGTCCGCCACTATCTCGTCAAGTTTTTCGCGCGTGGCGATCTTACGTTCAATCAGATAAGTCTCGTAACGATCAACGGGATCGTTATTCTTCTCCCACCACTCAATCTCATCAGCCGGAACGTAGCGTTGATCGTCATGCTCTGCGTGTCCTTTGCGGCGATACGTCTTCGCTTCAATCAGCACTGCGCCGCCACCGCCGCGCGCATACTCCGCAGATTTTTTCGTCACTTCGTAACACGCAACGATGTCATTGCCGTCAACGATGTGGCCCGGTATGCCGTAGCCCGCAGCCTTCTCCGCCAAATCCTTGACGGCAGTTTGCAAAGAGGTTGGCGTCGAGTAGGCGTAGTGGTTGTACTCCGCTACGACCAGAAGGGGAAGACGCTGCACGGCGGCGAAGTTCAAACCTTCGTGAAACGCGCCCGTGCTCATCCCGCCGTCGCCGATGTAAGCCATTGCCACCAGATTCTTCTGCTGCATACGCGCGCCCAGAGCGACGCCAGCCATCACCGGAATCATGTCGCCCAGATGCGAGATTGGCCCGATAAAGCCGCGCTTCATATCGCCAAAGTGAATGTTCAAATCACGCCCGCCCGAAGGCCCCCATGCCTTCGCCATGTACTGCGCAAAAATCTCTCGCGGCCTGATACCTTTAACAAGCACCGCGCCAAGATCGCGTATCAGAGGCGAAATGAAATCCTGCGGCTCAAGAGCAAAGGCCGTCCCCACAGCCGTCGCTTCCTGTCCAAGCGAACGAAAGACGCCGCCAACAACTTTCGTCTGGCGATAGAGATTGACCAGACGGTCTTCGACCATCCGCGTCATCTTCAGATAACGATACATCTCAAGCATCTGCTCCGCGTTGAGCGTCGTCTCCGTCGTGCAACTTAATTTCATAAAAATGTCCGTAGTCAGTAGCCCGTTGTCAGTTGTTTTGAGTGTGAATCACATTGAACACTTTATCTTCAGCACTCATCTCAGCCGTCACAAACAACGGACAACTGACCACTGACAACGGACAGCTTTATATATGAATCGTCAGTCCATGAATGCCTTCGGCGGCTTCCATGACGGATTCGGAGATGGTCGGGTGCGCGTGCATCGTGCGGCCCAACTCTTCCGCAGTTGATTCAAGCTGCATAGCGACGCAGGCTTCCGCGATGATGTCTGTCGCGTGCGGCCCGATGATGTGAACCCCCAGAAGCTCGTCATACTTCGATTCGCTGATGACTTTAACAAAGCCTTCCTCTTCACCGAGTATGCGCGCCTTGCCGGAGGCGGAGAATGGGAACTTCGCTGTCTTCACATCGTAGCCTTCCTTCTTCGCCGCCTCTTCCGTGAGACCTACGGAAGCGACTTCGGGGTCGCAGTAGGTGCAGGAAGGGACCAGACGCATGTTGATGGGCTGCGCGTTCTGGCCCGCAATCTGTTCGACGGCGAGGATGCCTTCTTTCGACGCGAGGTGCGCGAGCCAGGGAGTGGGAATCACGTCGCCGATGGCAAAGACGTTCGGCTCAGCGGTGCGGCAGAACTCGTCCACCTGAACGGTCCCGCGCTCGACCTTAATCTTCGTGCCTTCGAGTCCGAGATTTTCGAGATAGGGCATACGCCCGACGGCGACAAGAAACATCTCCGCTTCGAGCGTGACGGCTTCACCCTTAGAAGTCTTACCTGTGACCTTAACGCCTTTCTCAGACTTCTCCATCGTCTCAAGCTTCGTGTCCAACTGAGATTTAATGCCGCGCTTGCGGAAAGATTTTTCAAGCTCTTTAGAAACTTCTTCATCTTCGAGGGGAAGCAGGCGCGGCATCAATTCGACAATCGTCGTCTCTGTTCCGAAGCGCGAATAGACGGAAGCAAACTCGACGCCGACTGCGCCCGCGCCCATCACGATGAGCGACTTGGGAACTTCCTTTAGCTCAAGGATGTGATCGGAATTAACGACCTGCTTGCCGTCAGTCTCAAAGCCCGGTATGGGCCGCACGACAGAACCCGTGGCGATGATAATGTTCTTCGTGTTGATAGTCTCGGTCTTGCCGTCTTCACCAGTGACTTCGACTTTGCCGGGAAGCGCAAGCTTGCCCGCGCCTTTGAAGACGGTGATCTTGTTCTTCTTCATCAGAAACTCTATGCCCTTAGAGTTTTTCATCACGACCTTCTCTTTGCGCTTCTGCACGTCAGCGAAGGCGAGTTGAATCTGGGAAGCCTGCACGCCGAAATCCGCCGCGTGCTGCATTTGCTCGTAGATGTGCGCGGACATTAAAAGCTGCTTGGTAGGGATGCAGCCGCGCAGCGTACATGTGCCGCCGAGCCGCTTGTCTTTCTCCACCAGCGCAACCTTCAAACCCAACTGAGAGCCGCGCACCGCAGCCACATAACCGCCCGGCCCGCTCCCGATAATCGTCACGTCAAACTGTTCCGTTGCCAATGTTGTTCTCCTGAAAAGAGGGTGAATGGTAAATAGTAAATGGTAAATGGCAAAAAACCGTTCGTCCATTCACCATTTACCATTTACGATTCACGAAATTTTTCTATCTGCTCCGCGTGATGAGTGTAGTGTGTGACAGCCAGAATCTCGAAGAGCTTGAAGGCGCGCGAAGACTCGTCCAACTCATCCGGGAACTCTGCCAGAACATTTTCCAACTCGCCGTGCGCGGCGTTGAACTCGTCTGCCACTTCCCGCATCGAGTGGCTGCCACGCTCGGCGACGGCGCGCGCATTGAAATCGTCTATGAACTGCTTGTCAATATCAGGCGGCTCGACGCCTTCGCGTATTATCTTACCGAGTATGATCGCGCCCTGAGCGTCCCACGCGGCGATGTGCGCGAGCGCGTCTTTGATAGACCACTTTGGATTAAGCCCGACGCGCGTTGCTTCTTCTTCCGTCAAGCCGTTAAAGGATTTCACCAATCTTGTGTGCGAACTGTGAACGCGTTCGCGTAGTTCGGATTTATTCATTTGCCAGACCTCCCCTTTGTGGCAAAGCGCCATTGCACGCGAGGCACGCTCTCCCGCCTATCTTTAAGCACAAATGTCTTTCCTGTGCAGCTAGTATATGCGAGTTGTTAGTGCATTTCCAAAGGAGCGTTATTATAATCCGAGCGCGCCTCATTCATCCACCGACGAACGCAGGCTTTCGGACAAAACACTTTTCCGCGAGACGGACGAGGTAAACTATGAAACACACAGCAGGATTTCTGAAAGTTGTCGAAGACGCCAAGAGCCGCATCCGCGAAGTCTCTGTCGAAGAGACGCGCGCTTCGCTGTCAACAGACAAAGGCGTGCGCCTCATAGACGTGCGCGAAGACAACGAGTGGTCTGCGGGCCACGCCGCAGGCGCAGAGCATCTCGGCAAAGGCATCATCGAACGCGACATCGAAACAAGCGTGCCTGACAAGCAGACGGAACTCATACTCTACTGCGGCGGCGGCTATCGCTCCGCCCTCGCCGCAGACGTGCTTCAAAGCATGGGCTATGAAAATGTCTATTCGATGGCTGGCGGCTGGAAAGCATGGAAGGATGCAAACGCGCCCGTCGAAGGCGAATAGTGTAGAGATGTTTACTCCATCGAAAGCTATGGCTTTTGATATGATTATCATCTTCTGGGTTTTGGAGGTCTCAATGTTTAGTGACGATAAGAACTTAATTGAAAGTGACCCTGAGAAGTTAGGTGGAACGCCTGTGTTCTTTGGCACACGCGTGCCGATTCAGAACTTATTCGATTGCATCGAAGGCGGAGAAACATTAGACCAATTCCTAGATCAATTCCCTACCGTCACACGCGAGCAGGCCGTAGCAGTATTAGAAGCGTCGAAAGAGAGGCTCCTCACTGCCTATGAAAATGCTGCTTGAGAGAGCAGAACATTATGATGAGCCTCACTTCATACAAGTACGACATCTTTCTCAGCCACAATCGCGCTGATGAAGATTGGACGGCGAGACTTGCCGAGCGTCTTGAGAAAGAAGATTGGCAGGAGCGCAAGCTGCGGGTCTTCTTTTCGCCTTGGGACATTCGCCCCGGTCAATCCATTCCGAAGAGAATCGAAGAAGCCTTGCTCAAAAGCCGTAAGGTTGGACTCATCATGTCGCCCGACTCAATAGCTTCTGCATGGGTCGAGTTGGAAAGATTGGTAACGACTTATCTCTCTGTCTCAGACAGAGACGAGCGATTGCTTCCATTGATGCGACGCGACTGCGAAATCCCTGCGCTCATAAAGCATGTCCTCTATGTTGACTTCAAAGACGACGCTCAGTTTGAGGAAAACTACAAGAAGCTCCTCGTTGTCATTAAAGAAGAGGCTTTGCCTCGTGTTGCGCGCAAGCAGGAGGAGAGAAGTAATGTCACTCTGCCAGCCGCTATTCCGCGCCCGCCTGCGGTCGGGTTTGTGGCGCGGCGTGATGCGAACGGGCATAACATTGTGGAAAGTTTGAAGGAAGAGCTTGCGCCGGAGAAGAATCAGTTGGTTGTGCTGTGGGGCGCGGGCGGCGTGGGGAAGACGACGCTGGCGGCGGAGGCGGCGCAAGGATTGAGCGGAGTCTTCGGGCGGCGCATGGTGTGGGCCAGCCCTGAGTTGCGCGCGGATTTCGCGTTTACCACGTTGCTTGATGAGATTGCGACTCAGTTGGGCCGCGCGGAACTGCGCGAGTCGAAGCCTGACGTGAAAGAGGAACAGGTGCGCGCTCTGCTTGCGGAAGCGCACACGCTCGTCGTGCTGGACAACTTCGAGACGATTAAGACGGACGAGCAGGCGCGTTGCGCGAAGTGGCTCAAGCAGGGCGCGCCGTGTCCCGCGCTCATCACGACGCGACAGAGAGTTGACAGGGCGCACAATATCTCTATTGACGCGATGTCGCCCGAAGAGGCGAAGGAGTTTGCAGAGCGTTGGATTAAACGAGAGGCGCACAGCCCGCGCGCCTTTGAGGGAGTGGAGCTAGACCGCATTATTGATACAGCCGGACGCAACCCACTTGTGATGCAGTGGGTGCTGGCGCGCATTGATCTGGCGGGCGAGCCGGGCGAAGTGCTCGAAGAGTTGATGCAGGGCGAAGGGGACGCGGCGCAGCGTGTTTTTGATGGCTCATTCAATTTGCCGCAGTTGGGCGACGATGGACGCGATGCGCTGCTTGCGCTGTCGCTCTTTGTGCCGGACGCTTCGCGCGATGCGCTCTCCGAAGCGGCGGGGTTTGGTAGTAACGGGAAGAAACGCCTGAACGAAGCGGTCACGCGCCTCTCGTCGCTGTGGCTGGTTGAGACGACAGGGGGCAACAAGCGTCTGAAGATTGAAGGACTGACGCGCGAGTTGGCAAAGAATCGTCTCTCCAGAGATGCACGCGCAGACGAGTTCCGGCAGCGATTCGTCGCATATTTCGTAAGTTATGTTGAAGCGCATTCACAGCCGACACCGGAAGATTTCGATGAACTGGAAGCGGAAAAAGGCAACGCGCTGAGTGCAATGGACGTGGCGTTTAAGAGCGAAGATTGGAATAGCACGATACAGATACGATTCGCATTAGAAGAATTTCTGGACGTGCGTGGATACTGGGACGAGGCTATACGTAGTGGCGAATATGGATTGGAAGCCGCGCGTAACTCGACATCTGATAGAACAGTCGCGGCTTTAGCGCACAATTTAGCAGTGATGAATCAACGTCGTGGGGAATTGACAGAAGCGCGGCGACTTTACGATGAGAGTTTGGAGATTAAGAAGAAACTCGGTAACCAGAGCGGCATTGCTATCTCGTTGCATGAATTAGGAAGACTCGCACAAGCACAAGGAGAGTTAGAAGAAGCGCGGCGACTTTACGATGAGAGTTTGGAGATTGAGAAGAAGCTTGGCAATCAGAAGGGCATCGCTATTACTCTAAGTGAATTAGGGAGACTTGCGAAAAACCAAGGAGATTTAGCGGAAGCGCGCCGCTTCTATAATGAGAGTTTAGAGATTAATGAGAAACTCGGTGACCGGAGGGTCATCGCCATCACCTTGCACGCATTGGGAGTATTAGCAGTGTCTCAAGGGGATTTAGAAGAAGCGCGACGACTCTACAACGAGAGCTTAGAAGCGACGAAGAAATTTGGGGATAAGGGCAATATTGCCCTTATCTATCACAACTTGGGTTTGCTTGAAGAACAAGAGAATAACAGAGAAGAAGCTGCGCGGCTGTTCCGTGAGGCTCTGAGCATCTTTGAGAAACTTAGGTCGCCTAATGCTGTGGTTGCGCGTCGGAGTTTGGAGAGGATGGAGAGCGAAGACTCCTGATACCATCGGGTGAGGTTTGAGGGCGTAGATATGGTTGAGAGGCATGATGCGTTTGTAGGCATGAGCAAGCCTTTCCGATGCTCTGGCGAGTTGTTTGGAAATTCTCGTCACTCCGTTATCAGCAAGCGTTAATCGTTTAGGAGTTGGCTTGTTTCCGATGGAAGATTGAATATTTCCGTTGGAAGCGCAAGAGTTTCCGTTGGAAAGATAGAAATTTCTAACGGAAAGATGGGAGTTTACAACGGAAATAAGAGAATTTCCAATGGAAAGATGCGTAATTCCATTGGAAATTTGTAGGTTTCCATTGGAAATAGCAATGTTTCCATTGGAAAGATGAATGTTTCTAACGGAAACAGGCGTGAAATGTGGGGAATTGAAGGCGTGTGGAAGGGATGATTGTTGAATTTGGGCTGTTTTTCGCGGATTTCGATGTGCTTTGTGTTTCTCGCAAATAGTTCTTGCGTCGTGGCTGTTTGCGGCATAGAATGCGCCCTCCCTCGCATTCCGACTAACTCTAGACCTCAACCAAAGGAGTTCCAATCATGGCAAAAGATGAGACCAAGCGTTTACCTCCGAATAAAATAGTCGAAGACGAAGAGTTGTACGCGGCCTTGAAGGGCATAGCAGGTTATCAGCCTGCTAACGCTGCTTATTCAATGGCGGCGATTGATGCGGCATACGCGGAGCGTGTGGCGGCAAGACAGAATGAAGTGCAGGCGGATGTTGCCTTAGCGACTGCGCGTGACAACACGGTGGCGAAGGATTGGGAGTTTCATAACCTGATGCTCGGAGCGAAAGATCAGGTGACAGCCCAGTTCGGCAGAAACTCTGACCAGATTCAAGCAATGAAGCTTAAGAAGACTTCTGAATACAAAGCTCCGCAGCGTAAGAAAAAGGGAGATGGTGACAAAGGGTGAATCTCCTTTCGTGGTGAGCAAGGCGGGTTGGTGAGTGAAGTGTGAGGAGGGAAGAGAGTGGCTGTGAGAGGCTTCTCCTTCCCTTTTCTCTTTTGCTGTTCCTGTTGCTCATGAGTAAGGGGTCTTTTCGCCAGTGGGTCAATTTGAAGTTGGATGTCTGGAAAGTAGGACTCACCGCCGCAGACGCAGAGCAGGCGCAGAGTTTACGCAGAGAGATTGAATGCTT
>JBAWGU010000547.1:0-8422 GCA_049593215.1 Pyrinomonadaceae bacterium | reverse complement strand
GTACCCGGCGTTGAAACGCCGGGCTAAAGTCAGCACGCCGCTCGCGCGGCGCACTGATGCACACTCTTCACTTAGTTTGCTCATCGTGTGCCTTTCCACTTCTTACTTTTGCCTTGTTCCGTCTTCTTTTATCGCGCGGAGCAGCTCATTGATGATTGTTTCTGAGGAGATGCCTTCGGCTTCCGCGCGAAAGTTGGGGAGAATGCGATGCCTGAGGACAGGATAAGCTACGCGGCGCACATCTTCAAACGCGGCGGCGAAGCGACCGTCAAAAAGCGCGCTGGCTTTTGCGCCAAGAATCAGAGCCTGCCCCGCTCTGGGTCCAGCGCCCCAGCGCACATGCTCGTTGGCGAAGGCGATGGCGTCCACAGTGTTCGGGCGAGTCGCGCGCACAAGTCGCGCCGCGTAATCAATGACGTTCGACGCGGCTGGCACGTCGCGCACAATCTCCTGCGCGCGCAACAAGGTTTCTCCATCCATCAACGCGCGCACGTTCGCCGCACGGTTCGCAGTCGTCTCAGCAATGATGCGCCGCTCTTCATCAGCCTGCGGATAATCAATCACGACTTCGAGCAGGAAGCGATCAAGCTGCGCTTCGGGCAGATGATAAGTTCCTTCCTGCTCGATGGGATTTTCCGTGGCAAGCACGAAGAAAGGTTTATCCAATGTGTAGCGAACGCCGCCCGCAGTCACCTGCGCCTCCTGCATCGCTTCCAGCAACGCGGCCTGCGTCTTCGGGGGAGCGCGGTTAATCTCGTCGGCAAGCACGATGTTGGCGAAGATTGGACCGGGAATGAAACGAGTTTCGCGCCGCCCGGTGGTGCGGTCTTCTTCGATGACCTCTGTGCCCGTGATGTCGGAAGGCATGAGGTCCGGCGTGAACTGTATGCGGTTGAAGCGCAGATGAAGAGCTTCGCCGAGCGTCTTGACGAGCAGAGTTTTGGCGAGGCCGGGCACGCCGCGCAGGAGGCAATGGCCGCCGCAGACCAGAGCGATGATAATCTGGCGCACGACCTCGCGCTGGCCTATGATGACCTTCGCAATCTCGCCTTCAAGCTGCGCGACTCTCTCAGGCAGAGCATCAAGCGTCGCAGCCTTCTCGCTTTCACTCATCAACTGCATAGCGATTTGGGAATGAATAGGGTCTATTCATTCTTGAGTGTCATGAAACGAACGATTCACCGCAGAGACGCAGAGTAGCCGCAGAGTTTACGCAGAGGTGCTGAAAGGTATTTAACACTCTGCGCTTCCTCTGCGATGTCTCTGCGCCTCTGCGGTGAATTGCCCGTCACGCTACATTCAAGACCGAGTTAAAGAACTGTTTGTTTCTTCATCGCTCGATCATATCAAGCATAGAGCCTTCGTCGCGTTTCGGTTCGGGCGGGCGCACATCTTTGACGCTTGAGCCGCCGAAGTCTGCGAGCCGCAGCAGGAGGTTGTTCTGATTCGTGGCGTAAGGCATCGCGTCTTCCTGCGTCACCACGCCGTCGCGTATCAGATTTTCAATCACGCCGTCGAAGGTCTGCATACCCTCCTGATCGCCCTGCTCCATCGCGTCCAGCAAAGATTTCCCTTCCGTCTCTCCGCGCTCCATATACTCCTTCGTGCGCGAAGTTGATTTGAGAATTTCAATGGCGGCAACACGGCCCTTCTGGTCTGCGCGCGGAATCAGACGCTGCGAGACGATGTAGCGGAACGATTGCGCGATGCGTGTTCTGATGGCCTTCTCTTCGTTCTTGGGAAAGACGCCGATGATGCGGTCAACAGTTTTGGAAGCGTCAATCGTGTGCAGCGTTGAGAGCACAAGATGGCCCGTCTCCGCCGCTTCGAGCGCAACCTCTATCGTCTCGCGGTCTCTCATTTCGCCGACGAGAATCACTTTCGGAGCCTGGCGCAGCGCGGCGCGAAGGGCGAGGGCAAAGTCCGGCGTGTCCGAATGAAGCTCGCGCTGGTGGACTGTGGAGTTTTTGTGTTGATGCAGAAATTCAATTGGGTCTTCGATGGTGACGATGTGATAAAACTTCATCTCGTTAATCAGGTCAATGACGGCTGCGAGCGTGGAACTCTTGCCGCTTCCCGTAGGGCCTGTGACCAGCACGATGCCGTTCTTTATCTCGGCAATCTGCTTGAGCTGTTCGGGCAGCCGCAGGTCTTCAAAGCGCGGCGGGTTGGAAGGGATAACTCTCATCACGATGGCGTGCGTGCCGCGCTGCATGAAGATGTTGACGCGAAAACGCGAGAGGCCGGGCGCGCTGAACGAGAGGTCCGCAGAGCCGTACTTATCCAGATTGTCTGCGGCCTTCTGATGATTGCCGATGATCGCTTTGGCGATGCCAGCCGTGTGCGCTGGCAGCAGCTTTTCAAGGCCGGGAATCTGAACGGGCTGCAAGCGCCCAAGAAGCTCAACCTGCGGCGGGCGTCCCGGCGAAAAGAAGAGGTCGCTCACCTTGTCGGAAACGCTCAGCATCGCCTGAAGAATGCCAATGAGGTTCAAAGTTGCGGGTTTTGGAGGCTGCCCCGTTGGATTTGTGATGGTGTTGTTACTCATAAAAGCGGTGATAGGTGATAGGTGATGGGTGATAGGAGAAAAGCTTTTGACTTATCACCTATCACCCATCACGGCTTTCTAATGTGTGAGTGCGTAAACGATGATGTTGACGCCGAAGCGTGTGTTGTCTTTGGTGGTGAAGCGTTTGTTGTTCCAGTCGTAGTTCCACTCGCAGCCGTAATCTTTGTTGGAGTAAAGGACTGCGATGCGACCGTCAATTTCAATGGCGCGCAAATAATCATGCACGAGATCGTCGCCCCAGCCGTTCAATTCATGTGAAGTGGCGGGCGGCCCTTCCTTGAACTCGAAGAAGGAGCGATAGAGCGCGTGGTTTACGGGAAGCTTACGCAAAGCCTCTTCGGGTTTGTCGAGGATGAGCTTGATCTCGTTCTCGAAAGTTTTGGCGAACGCGCCGTCAAGATCGTGGTTGCAGTCGTCAACGAACATGAAGCCGCCGTTGCGTAGGTAGCGGCGCAGGTTCGCGCGCTCCGTTTCCGTGAAGCGGACGAGTTTGTTGCCTGTCAGATAGACGAAGGGATAGTTGGATAGCTGCTTCGATGCAGCGTCAACAATCCGCTCATGCGGGTCAACTCGTATAGAGGTATATTCGACGAGCGAGTTCAGAATGTTGGCAGGCATCTTGGGGTCTGCGTCCCAGTTGCCCGAAGTGTAGCGCAGGCGCGCGAAAGTAAAATTGCTCAAGCTGCGCGCAGGTTTTGACGTTATACTATGAGCGTGAGCGTTCGCAATGCCTTTCGAGTTGGCGAGCGCGGCTGTAGCGGCTGAGGCTGCGACAACTGAATGGCGTATGAATTTTCGGCGATTCATAAATTTTTCCTCCGTGTTGTAACTTTTGCGCACGTTCGAGCGTCTAAAGAATTAGCAAGAGTTCGTGACGGAAATAAGATGCCGGGTACGAACAACTGAGACATATTGAGCGTACATCAAAGCGAGTGCAAGGCAAGCGAGGAAGCTGGCACGAATGTTCAAGAAGCTTCCCGCAAATCTTAACGAAAGAGAGGCGCTAGAAGTTATGGCAACTTACAGAGACCCTGTTAGATGCTTCGCTCCATTGGAAGTGATCGAGCGCCTGCTGGAAATTCGCGCCGAAGCGGGTTACACGCCCGCCCTGTTTCTCCTTTCGCCCGATGATTTGGCGGACTATCTCGATGCATACGGATTTGACGTTTACGCTTTTTCCGACACCGAAGCCGAATTTCACTTCGGAGATTATCGCGCCCCGCTCGCGCCGGGCGGCGACCATGCTCACAGTTCTTTAAAAACGCACTAACTCAAGGCAAAGGGTAAAAGGCAAAAGGCAAAAGTCAGGCTGAAACCACTTTTTAATTTTAAAGTTGGCTTCCCCACACTTTTGCCTTTTTCTTCATGTTGCCTTGATGATGAAGAACGTGATGTCATCGGTCGCGCCGAGTTCTTCCGTCCATGTGATTACGTCTTCATGTAAGAAGGCAATCAATTCCTTCGCGCTCAGGTGGCGGCCTTCGCTCACCTTCTTTGCCAGCCGCTCGCGCCCGTACTCTTCGCCCGCCGCATTATTTGCTTCGGTCAAGCCGTCCGTATAGAGGACAAGCGTCTGTCCCGGCTCAATCGCCAGATAGTATTCGTAATACCTTGTATCGCGGAACATGCCGAGCGGAACGCCGCCGCGATCTATAAAACGAGTGGTCCCGTCCGCATCTATCAGAATCGGCCAGTTGTGTCCCGCGTTCGCGTAAGCCAGCGTCCGGTTAGACGCATCGAGCACGCCGTAAAAGGCCGTCACGAATTGATTCCGCTCGATGGATTCCCAGAGCAGGTAATTGACCTTCGCCATAGAGATATGCGGCGAGTAGCCGATGTGCGTCGCGGCGCGAAGAGAGGCGCGCAGGAAAGCCATCAGCAAAGCAGCCGGAACGCCTTTGCCCGACACGTCCGCGATGACGAGGCCAATCTGGTCCTGATAGATGCTGACCCAATCGTAGTAATCACCCGAAACTTCTTCGGTCGGAAAATTATAGGCGCAGATGTCGAAGCCTTCTAACTGCGGGTCGCTTGCCGGAAGCAGTTCAAGTTGAACCTGTCGCGCAACCTCTAGCTGACCTTCGAGGCGCTTCTTTTCAATCAACTGCTGGTGAGCGTGAACTTTCTCGATGATGATGGCGACCTGAGAGGCAAGGAGCAGCAGGATTTCCAGATCATCAGCCGTGTAGGAGTTGAGTTGATCGCTCTCAAGATCAAAGACGCCTATCACTTCGTTGTTGGCAATAATCGGCGCGACCATCTCGGAGCGCGTCTCATGGCGCGCGTTCAGGTAGCGCGGCTCCTGGCGCACGTCAGGCGTGATGATAGGCTCGCCCGTGCTCGCCACGTAGCCGATGATTCCCTGCCCCATCTCCAGATGCAAATCCTTCATTTCGCCAATGTCATAGCCGCGCACGGCCTCGGAGCGAAGAATGCAGCAGGGACTGCCTTCCTGAGCACGAGACTTCTGCTGTTCGATAACATAGATTCCGGCAGCGTCGTAAGGAATCAAAGAGTCGAGCGTGTCCATCACCAGATTGAGCACCTCTTGAAGATCGAGCGAGCGGCTAATCTTCTTCGTGATGTCGAGGAGCATACGCAGCTTGTCCACCACAGTGAGTCCCTGCGCGATTGCTGCCATCTCTTTAATCTGTTCAGACATATTCCGGTTCCGGCTGGCCCTCATCCATTATCACAAAATCTGCGCGTCAGCCATTCGTTTGATTATAACCTCTATAGTGTAAACGATGAAGCGAAAGCTAATGTTCTATGTGGTCGATTCATCCCTGAGCGTTGTGAAAATGGCTGTTCACCGCAGAGGCGCAGAGACTCGCGCAGAGATAGCGCAGAGAGTTGAATGCCTTTCTCTGCGTAAACTCTGCGACTTCTCTGCGCCTCTGCGGTGAGTCGCTAGTTTCTTCATATTCAAGAATGAATAGACCTTGCTAGTCCTCTCCCACATCCTGCAATGCACCCTCTGTCAGCAAAGCGAATTCGAGCGAGGCAGAAGCTCGATTCCTGAAAAAATCGTTGACATCGGAAGGCAGAGCGACGCGCGCCAGACGTATGCCGCGTGCTTCAAACATCTCGCGGTAACGCTCTGCGGCACGCTCGCCAGCCGTGTCTCCATCAAGCGCGGCGACCACATGAAAGCGCGCGAGCGGCGCAAGCCACTCTTCTTTGAAACCGCCCGCGCCGATAATTCCAACCGCCGCGAAGCCGTGCGCCAACAGTGTCAGTGTGTCCGTAAAACCTTCGACGAGATACACCGTCTCGCCGCTCAAAAGATTGTCGAGCGCATCCACATTGTAGAGCGCAGGCACGCCGCCGCGCATGTTATGCCAACGCGGCTCAACTCCCGCAGCAGTCGTGCGCGCCTGCAAATAGAGAGCGCGGCCTTCCAGATAGAATGGAAACAGCAGGCGATGCCGATAGAAAGTTAGATTCCCTTCCGCATTAAACAGCCCGCTTTGCTGCAACTCTTCGAGCGCAAATCCGTTGAGCATCCCTCGCATCACGCGACGATAGGCGCGGCGCGGAAAGTAAGTGATGCCCGCGCGCTTCATTGTCTCAAGCTCAATACCGCGCCGCGCCAGATACTGCACGCCCTCTGTCTGTTCTTCCGCGCGGCACAGTTCCAAAAACCTTTCGCAGACGGCGTTCATACGCGCATGGCTCAGAGCTTCTTCCGTCTCAACAGCCTGCGCTTCCCTCTCTGTTGTTCCATGAACTATGAACGGAAGCTGCTCTTCGCCATCAACGCCCATGTCGCGCGCAAGCTCCCTCACGGCCTGCGGAAACTGCACGCCCTGCATCAACTCGTAAAAGCGTATCGCGTCGCCGCCCTCGTCGCGCGAGAAGCAGTGGAAGAGTCCGCGTTGCAGATCAACAGAGAGGCTGGGGCTACCCTTGCCGCTATGATTGTGAGAAGGAATCGGGCACTGCGCATGAAGCCGCGCGCCCGCGCCCACACGCGCTTCGGGACAGAAGCGTTGATAGAAGGAGCGATAGTCTATGCGCGCTTTCAACTCCTCGCACAACTCGCGCAGCCGTTTCATCTCGACTACGTTGCTCCTTCTTAACTGAAAAAGAGGTTGGTTAGATAAAAGCTGATTTAAGAGACGGATAGTATTGCTTCTTCGGCAGCTTTTGGTAATTTTATCCTGATGAAATATTGCGCGGGATACAGGTAATCCTCACCGGAATCATCAATCACACGTATATAATCATCTTCGGCGGCAGATTCATCAGGTAAGACTTGATAAATCTTCCGCAACTTCAGACCATCGCAATCTTCGTTACAAATGCAGATCACAAATCGCGTCTCTGAATTTCTACGACTCATATTATCTCAAAATATATCGTGCGAGGCGTTTCATTTCTGAAATGTACGTAGAGCGCGACTGTTGTTGTACTGCTGCTCGCGCAGGCGCATCTCTTCCGGGTGCCGCTTCTTATATTCAAGCCAGAGGCGTGAGACTTTGATGCGGTACTCAATCAACTCGCGGCTCACTTTGAAGTGCTGCGCAATCTCTTTTGAAGTTTTGCCGCGATGCACGAAGCGTCGCAGCGAGGTGAAAGGAACGAGCGCGGCTGCCCCGACGGCGTAAGCGGCCTCTTCATCCGCATCGTTATAATCGCGTGAGACGGTCTTGCCCTCTTTCGTCTCCGCGACAACGTGCAAACGATTCGCCTTGTGGCCCAGGAAGACGTGGCAGACCTCTTCCATCAGAGTCGCATTGTTGCGCTGCGCGCCGTGACGCGGATTGAGGATGACCAGACGCCAGCCATTCGGCAGAGGACGCGAAGCCGTCCCGCCGGACCACGCGCCTGTGCCTTCGCCAAGCAGATGAGCGCGCGTCTCATCCGAGAGACCTTTAATCTTCTCGAAATCAACCACCATCAACTTGGCGTAATCCGCCAGCGCAAACGGGTCTAGCGGCTCCTCGTCGCTGCGCAAGCCAGCGAAGTCGCGCAGGCCCATCGCGCGCAACTCGTAATACCTTCCCTTCTGTGTCGGCGGTAAAAGTGAAACGTCCACGCCCCTGATTATACCTTTCTCCTTGCACCATTTTCACTCATCACCGCACACACTTGAAATTTTATCCGAAAAAAGGTCCAGATAAATCTTAGACAACCGGTATTTTCCTTCACTCTCTCCACACTGTAGCAAGGAAGCCCGATGCTTCAGCAGCAAATTGACCCGAAGGAGATTTTTAGATCGTGAAAAAGATTGTGATGTTTATGTTTGTGCTGGCGACCCTCATCGCTACCACACCGATTGCAACCCGTGCGGACGTGCAGGACCGCCTTTTTGATTTTACAGACGAGTACTACCTACAGAACGGCGTTGACCCTACGCTGATTGTAAATCGCCGTCAGGGTGTCGCGCCCAGAGGCACCATTGATGCTCCGTTCTTCCCCTTCCAGCGCAACGTGCGCACACTGCAACTTAACCCTGCTTACAACCAGAGCGGCTCGCCCGTCTACTGGACCGTCATGGGCGACCTCTTCGTTTCAAGCTTTACGAAAGACGAAGCTGGCACACGCGCACGCCAGATTGCAGACAACATGCCGCTCTACGTCTTCCCGACGCGCACGGGCAATCCCATCGGCCTCGGCAACAACCGTCAGGCAGACATCGTTGACATGCGCAACGGCTACTTCAGCAACAACCCTCTGGGTCTCTGGCTGCACATCTGGGTCAGCTACACAGACCGCGCCTTCAACACCTCCGATGGCAAAAAGGCGCTCGCAGACCTACAGAAGAAGAACGGCCTCGCCCTCGACGGCACACCCATCATCAAGACCCTGAGCGAACTGGAAAACCTCTTCAGCAAAGGTTTCGCCGCC
>JBAWGU010000546.1:0-1990 GCA_049593215.1 Pyrinomonadaceae bacterium | reverse complement strand
GTTCTTACTTCATCCTTCATCCTTGCTTTTCCACGCCTTGACAATCCGGGTTGACTGATTAGAATTACTTTTCGCCGGAAAAATCTTCCGGTGCGGAGATGTGGCCGAGTGGCTGAAGGCGGCGGTTTGCTAAACCGTTATGGGTCAAAAGCCCATCACAGGTTCGAATCCTGTCATCTCCGCCAGTCTTAATTTCATCGAACGGGTTACCTGAATCGAGTGAGCAGGTAGCCCGTTTGTCGTTCTTAAGGAACGTTCGGCGGCAACTGTTTAGATAAGAAGTTCGTTGAAGAGTTTTCGCGCATTCGGAGTTATAGTTTGTCGGAAAGATTGTTAGCTCTCACAATTTCCGTTTGAGGAGAAAGCAAAATGCACTTCGCTCTGGTGGACGCGGCTACGTCGCAAGAGTTGTTTCGTTGGCTTCCGACTGCCGACGATCTAAGCAAGATGTTTGGCGTGGGCGTCTCTATTGTGGAGAAGATGGTCCGCCCCATCATTGTTTACATCTTTCTGGTCACGGTGCTGCGCGTCTTTGGCAAGCGCGAGTTGGCGCAGCTTAATCCTTTCGATCTGGTGGTGCTGCTCTCGCTCTCAAACACCGTGCAGAACGCCATCATCGGCGACGACAATTCGCTGACAGGCGGCATCGTCGGCGCGTTCGCGTTGCTGCTTACTAACTACCTTGTGGTACGCTTTGTCTTCAAGCACAGGCGGCTGGACCAAATGATTGAAGGCACACCGACGGTCTTGATTGAAAGCGGCAAGCTGAAAAAACAGGCTCTGGCGAAAGAGCTTTTGACGCAATCCGAGCTGGTCACGATGGCGCATCGTCAGGGCTTCTCTAAGCTCGAAGAGGTTGAGAAGTGCGTCCTTGAGCCGGGCGGAACATTTTATATGCAGGGCAAAGAGCCTTCGACGCCCGAACGCTTACAAGCGGAGATTCTCAAACGTCTCGATGAAATGAGCCGCCAGATCGAAGAGCTAAAACAGAAAGGGTGATAAAAACCTGTCCGTTGTCCGCCGTCCGTTGTCAGTTGTTTTGAGTGTGAATCGTATTGAATGCTTTAGCTTCAGCATTCATCTTAGCAATCACAAACAACGGACAACTGACCACTGACTACTGACAGCTTTTAGAGTTATGTCTATTCGCGTTCGTTTCGCACCGTCACCGACGGGCTATCTGCACATTGGCGCAGCGCGCAGCGCGCTCTTCAACTGGCTCTATGCACGACACACGGGCGGCAAGTTTTTGCTGCGCATAGAAGACACAGATTTGCAGCGTTCGACAGAAGCCTCTACGCGCTCGATTCTGGAAGGGCTTGAATGGCTCGGCCTGAATTACGATGAAGAGTTGGTCTTTCAATCCGACAACGCGGAGAAGCATCGCGTCGCCGCTCGTGGCCTCGTGCAAGAGGGCAAGGCTTACAGAGATTTCACGCCGAAAGAGGAACGCTCCGACACAGGCATCAAGCAGGAGATTGCCGAACGCGCACGCGCACAGGCTCTGGGCGGAGGACACGACCAGCGCAGCAATCCCTTTCGTAATCTTTCGCCGGAAGAATCAGACAAACGCGCAGCAGACGGCGAAACCTTTGCGATTCGTTTGAAAGTTCCAGATGAAGGCAAGGCACATTTCGACGATGCGGTTTATGGTCCACAGGAGCGCGACTATTCCGAGATCGAAGACCTCGTGCTGCTGCGCTCCGACGGCCATCCGCTCTACAACTTATCCGTCGTGCTTGATGACATAGAGATGGGCATCACGGACGTGATTCGCGGGCAGGACCATCTGACGAACACGCACAAGCAGGTTTTAATCTACGAAGCTCTCGGCGCGTCGCCTCCGCGCTTCGCGCATCTCCCGCTCATCCTTGCGCCGAACAAAGGCAAGCTCTCGAAACGCAAGCACGGCGAAGTTGTCTCTTTGACAACCTATCGTGATCGCGGCTTTGTGCCCGCAGCGTTTCGCAACTCCCTCGCGCTCTTAGGC
>JBAWGU010000545.1:0-2358 GCA_049593215.1 Pyrinomonadaceae bacterium | reverse complement strand
CTTTGCGCCTTTGCGTGGAATAAAATCGCGCAGAGGCGCAAAGACGCAAAGGAAGAAACGCGGCTTCGCTATCTGCCATTTTCATCTGCTATATTATTCCTTGAACATCCCCTGTAAAATTTTCGAGCAACAGTTGTGACTTTAGAAGAGAAATTACGCAATCTTCCGACTTCGCCGGGCGTCTATCTGCACAAGGATGATGCTGGCAAGATCATCTACGTCGGCAAGGCGAAGAACTTGCGCAATCGTGTGCGCTCATATTTTCAAGCGGGGCGCGGCCACGACCGCAAGACGCGCGAGCTTGTGCGCCGCATACGCGACCTTGAGTTTATCGTAACGGATACTGAAGTCGAAGCTTTAGTGCTCGAATCAAATTTAATCAAGCAGCACAAGCCGCGCTACAACGTGCTGCTCAAAGACGATAAGCAATACCCTCATCTTAAACTGACCATCAACGAACCATTCCCGCGCGTGATGATTACGCGGCGCATACAGCGCGACGGCGCATTGTACTTTGGACCATTTCTGCCTGCCTCGCTTGCGCGCCGCACGATTGATCTCATCAACCGCACGTTTCAACTTCGCACCTGCGACATAGAAATTGACGGGAAACTTCCGCGCCCGTGTCTTGAGTATCACATCAAGCGTTGTCTTGGCCCGTGCGTCAGGGGCCTCTGCACACCTGCCGAGTATCAAGAGTCTGTGCGCGATGTGCGGCTTTTGTTGGAAGGAAAAAACAGAGAGCTGGTGGACACGCTCGAAGCGCGGATGATGGCTGCTTCCGACGAGATGCGTTTCGAGATAGCCGCCAAGTACAGGGACATGCGTAAGACCGTGCTCGCTCTGGGTGAGCATCAGAAGATGGCGACCTCGCCGGAGCGCGACGTTGACATCTTCGGCTATTACCGCGAAGGCCCGCGCCTCGCCCTGCAACTCTTCACGATGCGCGAAGGTAAGGTGATAGGCCGTCGCGAGTTCTTCTGGGAAGATTTGCCGGAAGATGATTTTGACCCTTCTAAATTTTTGAGTGAAGTGTTGACGCAGTATTACTCTACGGATTACGTGCCGCGTGAGATTAACGTGCCTGTGGATTTTGAAGACCGCGAGCTTCTGGAGAAAGCTTTGAGCGAGCGGCGCGGGCTGAGAGTTCGCATACTAGACCCGCAGCGCGGCGAGAAGCGCGACCTGATTGACCTCGTTGAAAAGAATGCCAAACTCGCTTTCGAGCAACGCTTCCGCGTCCTGAAGCCTGACATGGAGCGCGTGCTCGAAGAGATGCAGGAAGTTTTAGAGTTGCCGCGTTTTCCTGCGCGCATAGAGTCGTTCGACATCTCGAACATCTCCGGCGCGGAGAACGTCGCGGGGATGGTCGTTTGCGAAAACGGCAAGATGAACAGAGCGGAGTATCGCAAGTTTCGCATCAAGACGGTCGAAGGCTCTAACGATGTGGCTTCGATGCGCGAGGCTGTCTTTCGTCGCTATCGTCGCCAGCTTGATGAAAACAAGCCTCTGCCCGATCTGGTGATGATTGACGGCGGCAAAGGTCAACTCGGCGCGGCGGCGGATGCCATGCGCGAGCTTGATCTCGAAGCCATTCCGATGATTGGCGTGGTCAAACCTCCGCGCCGTCATAACGAAGTTTCGCATCTCTTAATCAAGGGCAGAGAGCATGAGCCTGTCTTTCTTGATTCGCATTCGCCTGTGCTGCGCTTGATTCAAATGATACGGGATGAGACGCATCGCACGGCTGTGGCCTATCATCGCAAGCGGCGGGAGTTGCGCGATTTCACTTCCGAACTCACGGCGATTCCGGGCGTGGGCGAGAAGCGAAAGAATCGCCTGCTCAGAAATCTCGGCTCGATTCAGCGCGTCGCAAACGCGAGCGTCGCGGAGCTTACGCCTTTCGTCGGGCGCAAGACCGCAGAAGAAGTTTCTGCACACTTCACGCGGCAACGCGCGCTGGCCGAAGGGGGCGCGGACGCGGAGAGTGTGGGACGCGGGGACGCAGCGAATGATGAAGAGAATACTATTGAGAGTTCGGTAGTTGAAGAGATTGCACCGGAGAGTATTGAGACGCGCCTTGTTGACCCGGAAGGCGATGCTGAAGATTTGCAGCCAATTCGTTCTGTTGACCAAAAGGGTCGCGTGCTTGAGCCTCGCCGTAGAACGCGCAAGCGCGGCGAGCGTTCTGCGAATCCGCACGGAGTTAAACGCGAAAAGCTTTCGGATGCGGATACGGTAGAGGCAGAAGAGATTTAAGAGGTCGGAGGTCTTCATGTATAGCCGATGCCATGACGTTAAGCAGCTTCGCTTTTTGTCCCATCGGGACGGTTGAGTTTAGGCAGGTCATTTATGGCC
>JBAWGU010000544.1:0-5026 GCA_049593215.1 Pyrinomonadaceae bacterium | reverse complement strand
ATCGTCAAAGCTTCTGCGGGCGGCGGCGGTCGCGGGATGCGCATCGTGCGCACGGAGGCCGAGCTTGGCCCTGCGCTTGAGACTGCTTCGACGGAAGCGGCGGCGGCCTTCAAGAACGGCGATGTTTACATCGAACGCTACATCGAACGCCCGCGCCACATAGAGATTCAAGTGCTCGCAGATGAATACGGCGAGTGCATACATTTGGGCGAGCGCGAATGCACGATTCAGCGTCGTCACCAGAAGCTTCTTGAGGAAGCTCCTTCGCCCGTGCTCTCCGCTGAGTTGCGCGAGAAGATGGGCGAAGCGGCTGTTGCCGCCTGCAAGCGCATAGGCTATTCGAGCGCAGGCACGTTTGAGTTTCTACTCGATGAAGATGAGAGCTTCTATTTCATGGAGATGAACACGCGCATACAGGTCGAGCATCCCGTCACGGAGATGGTCACGCTGGCAGACATCGTGCGCAACCAGATAAGAATTGCCGCAGGCGACCCGCTCGGTTACGTGCAATCCGATTTGCAGATTGTGGGCCATGCCATAGAGTGTCGCATCAACGCAGAGCATCCGGAGACGTTCACGCCTTCGCCCGGCAAGATTACAGCATTCTACTTGCCCGGCGGCCCGGGCGTGCGCGTTGACACGGCTGCTTACGAAGGCTACACGGTGCCGCCTTTCTACGATTCGATGATTGCGAAAGTGATTGTCCATGCGCGAACGAGAGAGCTTGCGATTGCGCGTATGCGGCGCGCTCTGGGCGCGATGGTGATTGAAGGCATCAACACGACGATTCCTCTGCAACTGAAAATTATGGGGGATGCGGGTTTTCAGTCGGGCAAGTTTTCGACGAAATTTATGGAGGAGTTTGTTGCAAACAACGGCGCGAAGAAGTAGGCGGAGAGCAGGGCTGTTCGCGCGTTGACGAGGCGTCTCACTCCCTTTATAATGAACGACTTTTCTAAGGTGAGAATTCTTCACCTACGGAGGCAAGGAAGCAGATTATGGCTTACGCAATTATCAGAAGTGGCGGCAAACAGTTTCGCGTCGAAGAGGGCAAGACCGTGCGCGTCCCCCTGCTCGACAAGCAGGCTGGCGAGTCGGTTGATTTAGACGTGCTGGTCCTCGGCGGCGACGAAACAAAAATCGGCGCTCCGCTCGTCGAAGGCGCGCATGTCGCCGCGACAGTCGTGGACCATGGCCGCGATGCGAAAGTAATCGTGTTTAAGAAGAAGCGCCGCAAGCAGTACAAGCGCAAGCAGGGTCATCGTCAGGATTACACGACTTTGAAGATTGATTCGATTGGGTAAAGCAGTAGTCAGTAGTCAGTAGAAAAGCGGTTAGCGCATTTGCTTCTGACTTCTGGCTCCTTTTAAGGAGTTTGAGCAATGGCACATAAAAAGGGTGTTGGTTCGTCGCGTAACGGTCGTGATTCGAACTCGCAGCGTTTGGGCTTAAAAAAATTTGGCGGCGAGCGCGTGCTGGGTGGAAACATCCTTGCGCGCCAACGCGGCACGAAGTGGAAGCCGGGCAAAAATGTCGGGCGCGGCAAGGATGACACATTGTTTGCTTTGATTGACGGCGTTGTGAAGTTTGAAGACAAGGGACGCGCGGGCAAGTTTATCAGCGTCTATCCGGAAACAGCAGCCATCGCAGACGCGGCTGCCGCATAAGGCCAAAGACGATAGAAGAAAGAGCAAGAAAACATTGCGACGCCTGCGCGGAGGGTGAATTCACACTCTCGAAGCGAAGGGCGTCGCTTTCGATTTGTCAGTGGTCCATTGTCCGTAGTCAGTTGTTTCTCTCTTTGGCGCAAGTTGCGCGGTGAAGATTCAACTTAAAAGATACGAAACCTACAACGGACCACTGACAACGGACAGCTTTTGTTTATTGATCGGACAAAGATTCGCGTACAGGGCGGGCACGGCGGAAACGGCGTGACGGCTTTTCGTCGTGAAAAGTTTGTGCCGCGCGGCGGGCCTTCGGGCGGCGACGGCGGGCGCGGCGGCGATGTCTGGCTGGAAGCCGACGAGTCGTTCAATACGCTCCTTCATCTGCGTTACAACCCTGAACACATAGCTGAGCGCGGGCGTCATGGTGAAGGGTCGAATCGTTCGGGGCGAGAAGGCGTTGACACGGTTGTAAAAGTTCCGGTCGGGACGCAGGTCTTTGAAGCAGCGAGCGGTGATCTGCTGCATGATTTTACTTCAAGCGGGGAGCGTTGGCTGGCGGCGCGCGGCGGGCGCGGCGGATTTGGCAACTCGCACTTTGCGACTTCTACGAATCGCGCGCCTCGCTATCATCAGGAGGGAAGCGCGGGCGAAGAGGTTGAGCTACAGCTTGAGCTAAAATTGCTCGCAGATGTCGGCCTCGTCGGTTTTCCGAATGCCGGAAAGTCAACGCTTATCTCTGTCATCTCTGCGGCGAAGCCTAAGATTGCAGACTATCCTTTCACGACGCTTGAGCCGCATCTGGGCGTAGTTGACTTGGGCGACTATCGCACGTTCGTCGTCGCGGACATTCCCGGCCTCATCGAAGGCGCGCATGAAGGCGCGGGACTTGGCGACCGTTTCCTGCGTCATGTTGAGCGGACGAAATTGTTGCTGCACCTCGTTGATGTCTCTTCAATCTCAGGGCGCGATGCGGTTGACGATTACGAAAAGATTAACCGCGAGCTAGGGGCTTATGACGAGCGACTCGCCGCGCGCCCGCAGGTTGTTGTTGCCACGAAGATTGACGCTTTGGATGAGCCGGAGCGTTTGGAGAGATTGAAGCGGCGGGCGGAAGAAGATGGAAGAAAATTTTTCGCAATCTCTTCTGCGACAAACGAGGGTGTGCGTGAGCTTGTCAACGCTGTGGCGCGGATGCTTGATGAAATAAACGAAGACGCTGAGACGCAGCGACACGCCACTGCATCTCTCTAAGCTATGGACGGACGAAAGCGTATAGCTCTTTACGGCGGCACGTTTGATCCTGTTCATGTCGGGCATCTTGAGATTGCCCGGAAACTTTTACAGCTCTTTGCGCTCGACGAACTGCTTTTCATTCCCGCTTACGTTGCGCCGCACAAACGCGAGTCGGAGGTGACGCCCGCCTGGCATCGTTACGCTTGCCTCGCGCTGGCAACGCAGAACGAGGACGCGCTCTGTGTTTCGACGATTGAATTGGACGCGCCTGAGAGACCTTACACGTTTGAGACGCTGACGCGGCTGCAAATCAAGTTGGGATTCTCCGCAAGGCTCTTCTTCGTGATGGGCGCGGACTCGTGGTCTGAGATTGATACGTGGCGTGAGTGGGAGCGCGTGCTCTCTTTGACAGATCAGATAGTCATCACGCGGCCCGGTTATGAATTGAGCGCAGCGCACGTCACGCCGCACATAAGAGCAAAGCTTGTGGACCTGCGCGGCGCAAGTGAAGCGCGTGTGGCAAGTGAGATTGACAACAGGAAGACAGACGAAGGCACAAAGATTTTTGTGACCGATGCTGTTTTGAATGACGTTTCGGCGACGGCGATTCGTCGCGCGGTGCGTGATGGTCGAAGCGATGAATGGGAGAGGCTCGTTCCGCCGCCCGTCGCGGAGTATATCAGGAAGTACAGGCTGTATAGATGAGCATGAAAGAGAACACATCAATCAAGGACAAGACGCTGCATCCTGAAAAGAGCGCGAAGACAGCGCGTGCGAAGAAGCGCGAAGAAGAGGTTGCGGCGAGCGATGAGTGCGCGGAGTCTTTGGACGAACGTATCTGCACGGCTCTTCAGGCCGCGAGCGACAAGAAGGCTGTTGACCCCGTTGTGCTTGACCTGCGCAGCATCGCCAGCTTCACGGATTATTTCGTTATCACGAGCGGCACAAACCAGCGACAGGTGCAGGCCATCGCGGACGAAGTTGTAGAGCAGCTCAAGAAGCAGGGCACGCGCGCCGAGCGCGTCGAAGGCTACAGCACTGCCGAATGGGTGCTGGTTGATTACGGCTATTTCATCGTGCATGTTTTTGAAGACAAGGCCCGGCACTTTTACGATCTTGAAAGATTGTGGCGCGAGGCGGCGCGTGTTGAGTTGCCGGAACATTTGAGGGGCGATGCGGCCTCCGGCTCTTTGAGAAAAGAACAGTGATTGAGATTGTGGCTCAGTCGGATGTGATGCGCGAGTGTGTACGGCTCGCTGAGCGTGTCGCCACGACTGATGCCAACGTCCTCGTCACGGGCGAATCGGGCGCAGGCAAAGATGCGCTCGCGCTCTTTATACACACGCGCTCCCGTCGCGCCGCGCAAGCTTTCATCAAGATTGATTGCGCCGCGCTCCCACATGATCTGCTGGAAGCAGAGCTGTTCGGCTATGAACGCGGCGCATTCACAGGCGCGATGGAAGCGAAGCCCGGACGCCTTGAGGCGGCGCACAAAGGGACTTTGATTCTGGACGAGATTGCGCATCTCTCGACGGATGCGCAGGCGAAACTTTTGCGCGTGATTGAGCGCAGAGAGTTTGAGCGGCTCGGCGGGCGACGAACAATCAAGGTTGACGCGCGGCTCATCGCGCTGACCAACGTTGATCTTGATGAAGCGGTCAAGCGGCGCGCGTTTCGTGAAGACCTCTTCTATCGTTTGAACGTCGTGCATATTCATGTGCCGCCACTGCGCGAGCGGCGCGAAGATGTGAGAAGGCTCGCGCGCAGCTTTTTGAAAACTTATGCGATAAAGCACGGGCGGCGCGTCCAAGAGATTGCGCCCGACGCGCTTGAGATACTCGACGCCTACGAGTTTCCCGGAAACGTGCGCGAGCTTTCAAACACGCTTGAGCGCGCCGTCATCGTCTCGAACAGCGAGCGTATAGAGGCTTTGGATTTGCCGGAAGCGATGCGCGCAGCCGTCCGTGTTCAAAAGAGAGGACGGCGGCAGACGCTTGCCGAACTCGAAGCAGACTACATCCGCGAAACGCTCGCGGCGACTCGCGGCAACAAGTCGGAAGCCGCGCGACTGCTCGGCATCAGCCGCAAGAATCTTTACGAGAAGCTCGCGCGGAAAAGCAAGGATG
>JBAWGU010000543.1:0-12552 GCA_049593215.1 Pyrinomonadaceae bacterium | reverse complement strand
GAGTTAAGCATTCAACATCTCTGCGTAAACTCTGCGCGCGTCTCTGCGCCTCTGCGGTGAGCTTCCGGCCCACCCCTACTTACTTTCAAATTGAACCACTACCCGCTATTAGAGGATGTGGCCCTTTTCCCGATAGTTGTTATATGATGAGGCTTCGCAGTTCTGTTTGAAGCAATAATTCTTGCCGCGCGCGTTGGTCCAACTCTTCTTAAAAATTTCCGGTGAGACTTTCATGATGAGAATATTTTTCGGCTATTTGCTTGTCATCTCCTTTGCGGGAACGCTCGGCGCTCTAAGTGTTCAAGGGCAGAAGGCAAAGAACGCGACGGCGCAACCACCTGCAAGCTCTTCGATTGTCATGCGGGCGCAGACTCTTTTGAACGCCGGACAGATTGACTCCGCGATAGAAATGCTCAACGTCGCGGCCAGATACAAGCCGAATGATACGCAGGTCAAACATCTGCTTGGAGTGGCATACTATCGCAAGAGCGATTACCAGCACGCCATCGAGCATCTTTCAGTCGCCGTCCGGCAGACGCCCGCCAGCAGTCGCCAGTACAGAGAGGAAGTGCAAATCCTCGGGCTATCGCATTACCTGCTGGGCCACACCCGGGAGGCTCTTCCTTATCTTGAACAGCTCAACCAGTGGTCACCTAATAGCACGGAGATAGCATACGCGCTCGGCATCAGCTACATTCAGACGCGCAACACGGACAAGTCGCGCGAGACATTTGCGCGCATGTTCAATCTTCCTCCCGCTGCGCCTGCCGCTTATCTCGTCAACGCGCAGATGATGGTGCGCCAGCAGTTTGAAGAGGGCGCAGAGCAGGAGCTACAGAAAGCTCTCGCGCTCGATCCAAAACTTCCGCAGGCAAATTTTCTGCTTGGCGAGATGGCTATTTACCATTCCCGTCTCGATCAGGGGATAGAGCTTCTGCAAAAAGAGATTGCCCTCAACCCTGCTTTCGGCATGGCCTACTACATGCTCGGAGAAGCTTACACGCGCCAGCTTAAATGGAACGAGGCGATTGGCCCGCTCCAAAAATCCATCTGGCTCAATCCCTTCTTCAGCGGCCCGTACATCGTGCTCGGCAAGGTTTACTTGAAGAAGAATGACCTGACGAATGCCGAAAACATGCTCAGGCGCGCGGTGCAGATGGACCCGAACAACTTTTCCGGCCACTATCTTCTCGCACAGGCGCTACAGCAAGCGACCCGTGTTGACGAAGCTAAACGAGAATTTGAGACGGCGGAAAAGTTAAGGACCAGCGCCGATAAAGAACCGTAGTAGAGCAAGGATGAAGGATGAAGGCGGAAGGATGAAAGAAAAGCTGTCCGTAGTCCGTTGCCAGTGGTCAGTTGTGAAAGACGAAAAACAACGGACTATGGACAAAGGACTACGGACAATCCTTACTTCGTCCTTCATCCTTGCCTTTCTCCTTCTCACCGCCAGCACAGCGTTCGCACAGCAACCTGCCCAAGGCGCTTCAACAGCCAGTGAGAAGAATACAACGAATGATTTTCCAGTCACCTTCGTTGATATTGCTTCATCAGCAGGGTTGACCGAAGCCACCATCTACGGCGGCATCGAGCAGAAGAGATACATCATCGAGACCAACGGCTGCGGCGTTGCCTTCTTTGATTACGACAACGACGGCTGGATAGACGTGCTGCTTCTGACGGGGACGCGGCTTGAAGGATTTCCGAAAGGGAAAGAACCGACCAACAGGCTCTATCGCAACAACCGCAACGGCACATTCACAGATGTAACGGAGAAAGCAGGGCTTCATCGCACAGGCTGGGCCTCATCCGTGTGCGTCGGCGATTATGACAACGACGGCAATGAAGACCTCTTTATCACTTACTGGGGACAAAACGTTCTCTATCGCAACAACGGCAACGCCACTTTTACAGATGTGACGCAGAAAGTAGGACTCGCTGCGAAAGGCACGCGCTGGGGTTCGGGCTGCACCTTTGTTGATTACGACCGCGATGGAAAGCTCGATCTCTTCGTTGCAAACTATTTGAAGTTTGACTTGGCAAGCGCGCCCGAACCCGGCAAGGGCGCAAACTGCACCTGGAAAGGCGTGCCCGTCAATTGTGGTCCCAAAGGTCTCCAGACGGACACGAACCTGCTCTATCACAACAACGGCGACGGCACGTTCACGGATGTCTCGCAATCTTCGGGCATCAGCAAAGTGCAGGGCCGTTATTCGATGACGGCGACCACGACGGATTTCAATGGCGACGGTTGGACGGACATCTACGTCGCCTGCGATTCGACGGCCAGCACGCTCTATCGCAACAACCGCGACGGCACATTCACAGACGTTGCGCTCGAAGCGGGCTGTGCCTACAACGAGGACGGCAACGCGCAGGCGGGCATGGGCGTTGCGGTCGGAGATTATAACGGCGACGGCCTGCTGGATATTTTCAAAACGCACTTTTCCGACGACCTTCCCGCGCTCTATCGCAATAGCGGGCGCGGCTTTTTTGAGGACGCCTCAAGAGCCGCAGGCTTTGAGCACACGCGCTATGTCGAATGGGGCACAGGCTTCGCAGACTTTGACAACGACGGCTGGCCCGACATTATGATTGCCACCGGCAACGTTTACCCCGAAGTCGAAAAGGTCTTCAAGGATTACCCGCATCGAAGCCCGCGCCTCGTCTATCAAAATCCGGGCAATGGTCGCTATAAAGATGTCACAACGCAAACAGGCGCAGGCATCCTCTCACCGAAATCCTCGCGCGGCTGCGCCTTTGGAGATTTTGATAACGACGGCGATGTTGATGTGCTCGTGATGAACATGAACGAGCCGCCGTTGCTGCTGCGCAACGAGTACAACAACGAACGCCGTCGCGGGCCAAACAACTGGCTCGAACTAAAACTCACGGCGACGAAATCCAACCGCACGGCAATCGGCGCGCGCGTCATCGTCAGAAATGGCTCAAACGTGCAGGCGCAAGAAGTCACGAGCCAATCCAGCTACTATTCGCACAACGACCTGCGCCTGCACTTCGGCATGGGCGCGAGCCGCAAAGCAGACCAGATAGAGATTCGCTGGCCCAATGGACAAACAGAGATTGTAAAAGATGTGGCGGTAAATCAAATTGTGAAGATTAAAGAAGGCGCGGGCATTACGAAGTAACATAAGTTCGATGTAACAGGTCGCTTCGTCCTCAGCCCCGGAGGGGCGATATATCAGTAGCCCACAGCGTAAGCTGTGGGTACATGACCAACACCAGAATCGCAAGCCCCGTAGGGGCGACATAATTGCAAGATTGAATAGATGTCAATCTACTCTTTATGCCGCCCCTACGGGGCTTGTCTGTTCTACGCTAACCGTGTTCCCACGACTGGCGTCGTGGGCTACTGATATGTCGCCCCTACGGGGCTAATAAAACAGCTACCCCTACTAAAGAGGCTTTATGTGCGGGTCGAGTTCCTTAGCTTTTTGATAAGCAGCGCGCGCAGCGTCCTGTTGGCCTTTTCGTTGAAACGCTTGAGCCAGATTGTAGTAAGCTTCGGCGCTGGTCGGGTCGAGTTGAATGGCTGCTTGAAATCTTTCAATGGCAGCGTCTAGGTTGCCTTCTTTCAAGCGCGCGATGCCGGTGTTGGTGGCGAAGGTGGCGGCCTGCATGTTTGATTTGATCTTGTTGAGTCGCGCCGCTTCTTGAAACTCTGCGCGTGCGCCGTTCATATCGCCCTTTTGCCTGAGCGTTGTGCCGAGCGTGTTGTGAACTTCAGGAGCGTTGGGCGCGTAACGCAACGCTTCGCGGAAAGCGGCTATCGCCTCGTCAAGTTTGCCCTGCTGCTGCAAGACTGTGCCGAGAGCATAGTGAGCTTCGGGGTAATCTTGCTTTGCTGCAATCGCTGCCTTGAAACTTGCTGCGGCCATATCAAGCTTCGATTGCTGCAAGAAGATTACGCCGAGAGTGTAATGTGCCTCCTGCAAGTCAGGTTGCAAGGCGGCGGCTCTCTTCAACTCGATGACGGCTTCATCCAGCGCATCCTTCTGCTTGAGGGCCAGCGCCAGATTGTAATGAGCCTCTGCATCATCGGGCGCAAGCAAGAGGAGCTTTCGATACTGCGCGACCGCCGCCGCGTAATCGCCTTTTTGAATCAACGCCATGCCAAGATTGTGATGTGAGACAAGGTTGTCGGGTTCGAGTTTGAGCGCAGCATTAAACTCGGCGATGGCTCCATCAGGGTCGCGTTTCTGGACCAGCGCGAGGCCCAGATCATTATGCGCCTGCACGAAGTCGGGCTTGAGCCTCAAGACCTCGCGGAAAGCTTCAATCGCTCCGTCCGTATTTTCATCCTGTTGCAACGCCTGCCCCAGAGCATGACGAATCTCAATCATCTCCGGCGAAAGTTTGACGGCTACTGCAAGCTCGTTGATGGCTGCCGTCAGGTCGCCATTCTTTTGCAGGGCCAGCCCCAGATAATAATGTGCGTTCGTGTTATCGGGCATCAATCTGGCAGCTATCGTCAAGGCTGCGATAGCGCCGCTTGCGTCTCCGGCAAACCAGCGTGCCGCGCCGAGATAATATTGCGCCTCGGCGAAATCAGGTTTGAGCTTGACCGCCGCTTCAAACTCCTTGATGGATTCCGGCAAAGAGCCTTTCACGCCGAGCGCGTATCCGATATAAGAATGGGCTTCCGGGCTGTCGGGCTTGAGCCGCGCGGCCTCACGAAATTCTAACAGCGCCGCATCCAGATCGCCCTTCTGTTGGAGAGCTGTGCCGAGCAACAGATGCGCTTCCACTTCAGCGGGCTTGAGCGATGCGGCCTGCTTGAAAGCGGCTATCGCTCCCGTAACATCGCCGGATTGCAGCAAGGCCGCGCCGAGTCCGAGTTGAGCTTCATAGAGTTTCGGGTCAAGCTGCGCGGCTTTTCCAAAAGCTTCGGCTGAAGCTTTGACGTTGCCCTTTCTCGCCAGCGCGATGCCGAGCGCGTTGTAAGCATCTGCGGAGTTTGGACTGAGCCTCGTCGCCAGCGTCAACTCTGTGATCGCCTCGTCTATCTGCTGCTTGTCTAAAAGAGCGACTCCCTTTTGATAATGCTGCTCGGCGTTTGGCGGCACGCCTTTCGGCTTTTGCCCGTCAGCCGTGATGCACAAAAGCAAGAGAGCTAAGAGAAGCCAGACCGCTTGATGATGTAATCTTGAAAGTAGCATCTACTTTTTTTTGTTGAAGCCGCTCGCGTGAACTATCCCGCTTCCTTCTTTAACAGAGATAAGTTGATTGGCAGTTATATCGTTGAGCGTGTCAACCTGCCCGCTCGGCCAGCGTATCTCAATCTGTTTTACTTTCTGATTTTTGCCCAGACCAAAGTGGACCCGCAGATCGTTCTGCGAATAATAGCTGCCGCCGCTACGCACTTCGTCAATTTGGCTGCCGCCGTCCGCCGTCACGCATTTGATACGCGCTCCGATTCCGTCGCGGTTGGATTTTGTGCCGATAGTCTTAATCTTAATCCAGTTGTTTTGATTGACCGATTCGGCATGAAGCAGTTCGGGCGCAGCGTTGACCGGATTGATTAGAATGTCCATGCGTCCATCGTTGTCGAAATCTCCAAAGGCGCAGCCGCGCGAAGGCGTCGGCTCGATGATTGCTCCGCCAACTTCCGATGAGACATCTGCGAAACGCCCGTTCTGTAAATTCCGATAGAGCACTTTGCGTTGCGCGTAGCCCGCTTCGGTCGTCAACTTTTCAACTTCGGGATAGACATGACCGTTGACTAAAAACACGTCGAGCCATCCATCGTTATCAACATCAACGAAGCCGCAGCCCCAGCCGAGCCAGCGCGTGTTCACGCCCACGCCTGCGGGAAACGTCACATCATCGAAAACGCCTTTACCGACATTGTGGTAGAGCGAAGATGTGTCGCCCGCAAAGTTCGTCTTGAAAATGTCGAGCCAGCCGTCGCGGTCATAGTCGCCCGCCGTCACGCCCATGCCAGCCTGCGCCTTGCCGTCAATGCTGAACGCGCAGCCCGCTTCGACGCCCGTGTCTGTAAAAGTGCCGTTACGGTTGTTGTGATAAAGAGCGGCGGGAGATGAATCGTTCGCCACGTAGATGTCAGGCCAGCCGTCGTTATCAAAATCTGCGACGAGCACGCCAAGACTGTAAGTGCCGTTCGTCTTCGTGATGCCGCTCTTCTCGGAAACGTCTGTGAACGTGCCGTCCGCGTTGTTGTGATAAAGCGTATTGACTCCGCCCGCCAGCCCCGGTGGACCACACGCGACCATCACGCCTTTATAAAGACACGGCCCGGTTTCAGGAAGCGGCGCGGTCTTCAAATCCAAATTGATGTAGCTGGCAACGAAGAGGTCCAGATGTCCGTCACGATCATAATCTACGAACGCGCTGCCCGAACCCCAACGCGTGCGGTTATTCGAGACTCCGGCTTTCTCGGCAACTTCGTTGAAAGTCCCATTGCCGTTGTTACGATAAAGAGCGTTCTTGCCAAAGCCACTAATGAACAGATCATCGTTACCGTCGTTATCGTAATCACCAACGCACACGCTCTGTCCCCATCCTGAGCGTATGAGTCCGGCTTTCGTAGTCACATCTGTGAATGTGCCGTTGCCATTATTGCGATAGAGGCGATTGGTCGGCTGTGTGCCCGCGATACCGTCGAGACGAGTGCCGTTGACCAGAAAAATATCTATGTAGCCGTCATTGTCATAATCAATAAAGGCCGCGCCGCTCCCCGTCGTCTCAAGCAGGTATCTATTCTTGTGCTCGTCTCCGTAAATCGTCTTAGTCGTGAGGCCGGCTTTCGCCGCCAGATTCACAAACGTCACTCCGAGACTGTTCTTTTCCAACTCAAGCGCAGCCGCCTGTTGAATTGTCAGGACACAGCACAGGACCAGAGAAAATAAGACCCCGAAAGATATTCGCAAGGAGAACTGCTTCATTACAAAAAATTATTTACCGAATGTCCGGCGATATGCGACTGCTCATCAGCCAGCGATTGTCTACGGCATGAGCGCGAGTCTATCAGATGCGTAGATGATACAAGGCAGCACCATAAAGTCAAAATACTAACCGTGGCTAAAGCTCGTGCCAACGGGAAGGTGAATGAAAAAGTAAACCAAATCTTTGAACGAGATAGGTTAGAATGGTGAGGGGAAGGGGCCGAAGGAATGCCTTCTGGAAAAACACTTCACCCCTCGTCCGATTCTTTCTAATCCTTACTGAAGATTACTGATTAGTGTGAGGCCGCAGTCCCTATATTGCTGGCCTTTACCGATTAGTTCTGAGAAGTTTGGTCACAAGGATGGGCACAAGCTGAGTTGACGGACTACATAATCAGGTCGCACGCCTTTTCTTCTTTAACTTAGTTCGGCTATGGCAGAGTAGATTCGCTGAGTTAGCACACATTTCACACACAAGTTCTTCACCCCAGGATGCCGCATATTCCAACCTAAATGTGTTTGTCTTTGCTGACACCACGGGACAACAACTAATGCTCACGACAGAATGTGCTTTCTAAACTTCTTCCAATATCATCTATTACGGTTTACAGAAGAGTACGACCCGCTTGGAGTACACGCTATATCGTGCTTACCTTATACGCACTGGAGACTGTATTCTGAACATAGTGTGCAGACATTTGAAAGCCGTAATAATAGACTCGGGCCACCTGTTCAGATAATCTCCAAAGAATTCTTGCGTGGTCGTGAAGCCCATGTTAAGACAGATGCGCCGTTGATGGGATTACGCGTATTCCAGACTTGGAGAGAAAGATGAAACGATGTCCTACATGTGGCTCCACCTTCGAGGACGAAAACAGGAAATTCTGCGGAGCCGATGGAACTCAGTTAGTAAGCGACCCACCTTCCATAAAAGCCCCGCCGTCGCATAACCAAGCTCAGCCTTTGCAGAGTCCGTCCCTTAATCCTCCACAAAAACCGGCTCCATCTCACGCGGCTGCTGACCCAGTCGAGCGCATCAAGTGCGAATGGTGCCAAAGTATGAATCAAAAGACAGCCCTTTCATGTTGGGCCTGCGGCGCGCCTCTGGACATACGTAATCTGGTTAGCGAATCGGGCTGGCGTGAAGCGCCGCGAATTAAGGACATGACTGAGATTCACTTCGGGAGCAGCACCTGCCAAGTAGAGGGCGAGATCGTGCCGGTAGCCGAGATTAACCTCTCCTCAGGGGATGCTATCTACTTCGAGCACCACGTCATGCTCTGGAAAGATGACCACACACCAATGTCAGTGATGCCACTGCAAGGAGGAATGAAACGAGCGCTTGCCGGTATGCCGTTCATTATCAGCCTTGCGCACGGTCCTGGACGGATTGCTTTCTCGCGCGACGCAACGGGTGAATTGGTGCTCTTGCCCCTTCACCCCGGAATGGAACTTGACGTGAGGGAACATGCATTCCTACTGGCATCGCATCACATCGCCTATTCATATGTTCGCATTAAGGGGCTGCGCAATATTCTGTTTGGCGGTCAAGGGATGTTCATGGATCGCTTTGTGACTACCAATCAACCGGGACTATTGATTCTTCACGGATATGGAAACGTCTTTGAAAGGATGTTGCGACCTGGCGAAAATATTATGGTCGAACCCGGTGCCTTTCTATATAAGGATGCCTCTGTGACGATGAATGTGGAAACGCAAAAACTGACGACAGGCTTTTTCGGAGGCACGGGGATGAATCTGGCAAGAATGACCGGGCCGGGACGCGTCGGTATTCAATCAATGTATGTTCATCATCATACAGATTAAGGCTCGAAAACTATGAGTAGTGACCCAGTGCAACCGGCCCTTCTGCAACGCACACATACTTGTCCCTGGTGTAATCATATAAGTGATGGCACACAGCTAAGCTGTCCGGCCTGTGGAGCAACTATTGATGCGCGGGCTATTATCACCGAGTCAGGCTGGACAGAGCTTCCAGGCAGAAAGGACATGGCTAAGCTGCAATTTGGTAACTCCTTCTGCCAGATTGAGGGTACTTATGTGCCTGTCGCAGATTTTAATCTAGCTCCTCAGGATAGCGTTTACTTTGCTCACCACGTATTGCTCTGGAAGGATGCTCAGGTAAATGTTACGGCCATGTCATTGAAGGGAGCGTGGAAGCGGCTGCTGGCGGGTATGCCCCTTGTCATGACGCAGGCGCAGGGGCCGGGACACATCGCATTCTCGCGTGATGAGCCGGGCGAAACCATCGCGCTGCCGCTTCAGCCGGGGCAGGCTGTTGATGTTCGTGAGCATCTCTTCATGGTAGCCACCGGCAACATCAGCTATGACTGGTTTCAATCGGGCATCTGGTTCTCAACAAGAAGCGGTAACGAGACAGAGACCCACTATCCCCTTGGGCAATTCATGGATCGCTTCTTCGCGCCGCAGACGCCCGGATTATTATTGCTGCATTCCGCAGGTAATATCTTCGTGCGAAATCTCGCTCCCAATCAACCGATTTTAGTTAAACCGACCGCGCTACTTTTCAAAGACCCGACAGTACAGATGCAACTGCATTTCGAGCATCCTTCCGGCACGTGGCGTTCGTGGCGCTCATGGGGCGAGAGATACTTATGGCTCAGACTGTATGGCCCGGGACGCGTGGCCGTACAGTCAGCTTTTAAGCATATGGAAGATAATGGGCGAAGCGTTATCCGCCACAGTGGTGCTACCTCACGCCAGTGGTAAGTTGGGAGGGTTATTTCTGCGTGACTGTCATGTGTATCTGACTATTAGCCCAGATTATACTGTGTTCGATTTCAGAAGCAGAAAAACTCTTTCGTCTTATCATGCTCCGCGATCCACAGAGCGAGACAGACAGTTAAGACTAAATCATCATGTGCGCCTTCATGCCGCGCGGTACTCTCTCAATCGCTTGTTTGTTTCCCTATTAGCCTGAAACTCTTTCTCTGACTTTGGATACTCACAAGTGCAACCTTCAACGGTGCAGATGTAATGATAGAAGGGGCAAGGAGCGTTCTCTTCGATATAGGCGAGCATCCGTTCAACCGCCGCGTCGCTCATCGCGCGGCCCTCTTCATAGTAAACGCCCAACTGTATGTAAGAGTGTTTTTCATACATGGCTAATAGCTCATCGTGCAGCCCTTTGCACTCCGGCGCGCAAGTGAGACGGCCAGCGAACCACGCCGCGTCGTGACGCTCAATCAAGGCCCGCTCGTTCACCGTGTAGTGCGTCACGTCTTGCGGGCGCGTCTTGCCGCACCAATGGCAGACGCGCGGCATGAGATCGCGCGGGCCGTCTAGCTTCTCAAGACTTTTATCTGCGAACCACGCATAAAACTCCGCAAGTTCGGAGTTAAGAACGTCGCACACTACGCAAGGCTCATTGATGCCCGTCGCCTCTTCCATCTTCCGTATCCTGTTTTCGGCTTTCATCTCTTACGCCTTTCTGTACGTTGCCGCGAAATCTCGCATGGCAACCTCATAGCTTTGCTTGTCTGTGCCGATGATGCCTAGCAGTTCACTTTCAGAGAGCCGTAATAGGTCTGCGCCCGTGTCTTGGCCTCGCGTGTGGAGTGTGCCACGCGCAATCAGAGCCATGAGCCGATGCTCTTTTTCTGCTCTTTCAGCCTGCGCCGTGCGCTCGTCCGTTTCAATTCGCTGAAGTCTGCTTTTCGTTTGCATTTACCTTTCTCTCAAGCTGCACCATTAAAGAGTCCAGCGTTTCATCCGAACACTCAGAAAGTAGGGAGTAGAACTCTTCAAAATCTTCATCCGTCAAAGGCTTGCTCAGTAGTTCTTCAATGCGGCGGTCTGCCTTCTGGTGTCTGAGCGTCACGACCTCTGGCAGAGATTCGAGAGCAAGGATGCGCCGTTGTTCTACGCTTGCCATGTTGCTCCCTCGCTCGCTACGCCAATATCTAAAGTGAAGCACAGAGGCCGCCTGCACGTCGCGCAAAACCTGTTTGCTTCTGCGCGCGGCTTTGTGTCAATCGTGAGCTTAATCAAGTCGCCTTTGCGATAGCCGCACTCTGGACAGCCATGCCCCGCATCGCCTGTCTCAAGTCTGTTTAATCTAGCTTCAGTACTTCTCACCTTTTCGCTCCTTTGTTCTGTGCCAGCAAAGTTTCGAGGCGGTCTAGCCGCTCTTGAACGTCCATCAACTCAACAGCCTTGATGCCTTGCTCAAGTATCACGCGCGCCGCAGAGACGCGAACGCTGGCAGAAGTCTTGCGGCTCTTAACTATTGTTCGCAGGGCAGCAGCCGCGTCTGTGCCGTCGCGCTGAAGCTGCGTGATGGTATTCTCGACAAGCTCGCGCCGCGCTGCCCGGTACTTCGTCTTAACCTCAGGTTGAGAGAGCAGGCGATAAAGCGTAGTCTCTGACACGCCGCTCTTTTTCGCCGCATCTCTCACGCTGCGCGTAGAGAGCAGAGCGACAATGGCCGCATCATGTTTAGCTTCTAAATTCTCGCCAGAGTCTTTCAAAGTCTTTCATTCTCTTTCACAGGCTTAACCGCTTCGATAACGACGTGAATTCAAGTTGTAAGTGCAATCGGTTTCTGTTTGAAGAATACCTGATTCGGTGTCTTGTAGCCCAGCGTCTTGCGCGGGCGATTGTTTAAGCGATCCATCGCTTGTTGCACATCCAAGTCCTTGATCTTTGAAAAATCACTCTTCTTTGGGAAGTATTGTCTGACCAACCCGTTCGTATTCTCATTCAGGCCACGCTCCCAACTGGCATAGGGATGCGCAAAGTAAAAGCCTGCCTGCAAGCTGGCAGCGATAGCTTGATGGTTGGCGAACTCTTTTCCATTGTCCGAGGTGATGGTGTGACACTTCTCTCGCACAGGTTGTAACAACTCTGTGAGCGCCTGCGCGACCGCTTCCGAGGTCTTGCGTCTCACCTTCTTGAGAAAGCAGAGTTTCGATTTGCGCTCGACGACAGAGATGATGGCCTCTTGGTGATGCGAGCCGATGATCGTATCAACTTCCCAATCGCCTAAACGCCGTCTGCTCTCGACAATTGAAGGTCTGGCCTCAATGCTAAGGCGGCCCTTGATCTGCCCCCGACGCTGATAAGAACCGTAACGCTTGCGCCTCTGTTTGCGGCAGCGTAAATGTTGATGGAGTGTGCCGCCCCTTGCTTTGTCCGCATAGATGTATTGATAAATGCGCTCATGGCTGATCTGAACATGACGCTCGCCTTTGAGCCAGCCCGCGACTTGTTCGGGACTCCAATCCTGACGAAGCTGACTCTCGATAAGTGTCCAGGTCTGAGGCGCAATGCGGGTCGTGACGTGCTTGAGTTTGCGCTCTTGAGTTCTCTGTTGTGCCTGCCTGGGACGATAGCCACGCCCGCCCTGATTGCGCTTCACTTCACGCGAAATGGTCGAAGGGTGAACTCCGATCTCAAGGGCGATCTCAAGTTGTGACCAGTTGGCTTTCAGGCAGGCGTAAATCTGGTATCTTTGCTCTTGGGTAAGCTGTTTGTAACTCATCAGTGCTTCTTTTGACTTGGTCGTTGAAAACAGCACCGATATTACGGCAGCTTGCCCGTTGACGACTAAGTCGTTAAGTTGCACTTACAAGTTGAATTCACC
>JBAWGU010000542.1:0-2321 GCA_049593215.1 Pyrinomonadaceae bacterium | reverse complement strand
GCGTTCGTCTTTGCGCCTTTGCGCGAAATTCTTTTTGTTTAATTATTCCTGACTCAGCCTCGCGTTTCGCAATCATACAAAACGTCTCTTCTTAGTACGTGTACGTCGCGCAAGATTCTGGTCGCCGCTTCGCGCAATCTCCTTATAACAATCAAACTTCTTCAATGATTACGGGCGTTAGACTGTTCATCAGTTAAGAGCGCGAAACGAGCGGCATATTGGTTGCGAGTTAAAACGGCGTGCAGAGTTTGGCGTCTCCCCAGATTCCACAAATGAGGTAGGAACATGACGAGACTACGCAGCTTGCCAACAATCTTCGCAGTTCTACTACTTGCTTTCTTTTACACAAACGCGCTCGCCGCTTCCGGCACAGACGAGGGCAAAGACACAGACACGCGCATGGTTAATGCAAAGGTTGTTGAAGTCAATGACAGCCACATCTCCGTCATCGCGCGCACGGGCGTTGAGCATGTCATTGCCGTTGATCGAAACGATACTAAGATTACCAGAGACGGCAAGGTTGTTTCTCTGAAAGATTTGCGCGAGGGCGACCTCGTTACCGTTGAGCTTGATGCCAGCAAGAAAATGAAGTTTGCAAAGAACATCTCTCTGCACCCGGCGCAGACTGAGATGACAGCACGCAATCGCCGGTAAAAAGCTCCTGCGCCCTTCCTTCTGAAGAGACGCACTGAACGCTCACCGGCACAAGTTGAGCCGTGACTGCAACCTCGCAGCAGTCGCGGCTCTTTTTTATTGCCTGCACAGCCGCGCGCATGATAAGAGAAAGCGAAGAGGCATGAGAAACGAGGAGCATGAAGCGTAGAGAATTTCTGAAGCAGGGCGCGCTGGCTTACGCAAGCCTTGCGGCCACATCTTTCGGCGTAACGGCTGCGGGCCGCACGCTCTATGAAGTGGGAATTGCGCCCAAGCGTGTCATCATCATGGGAGCGGGGCTGGCGGGTCTTGTCGCCGCTTTTGAATTGACGCGCGCAGGCCACGACGTAACCGTTCTTGAAGCACGCACGCGCGCAGGTGGCCGCGTGCAGACCTTGCGCGAGCCTTTTGCAGACAAGCTCTATGCTGAAGCTGGCGCGATGTTTGTTCCTTCCACGCACAACCTGACAATCAAGTATTGCAGGCTCTTTCAACTCATGCTCGATCAAATTCCAACACCGAAGCTCGCGCCCGCTTATTATCTCAAAGGCCGAAGAGTTGACCCGTCGCAGGTGGCGAAAGGCGACTGGCCCATCAAGCTCACGCCGGAAGAGAAGCGGCTTGGGCCGGAAGGTCTTTTCGGGAAATTCGTTCTGCCTGTCGCGCAAGAGATGGGCAGCAAGGCTTCCATGAATTCGCTTTCTGAAAAACTGAAGCGTTACGACCGTTTGAGCTACGCGGAGTTTCTGCGCAGTCGCGGCGCGTCACAGGCGGCACTGGAGTTCGCGCGGCTAGGCGATTGGGAATTGAACGGCGAAGGCATAGAGAGCCTCTCCGCTCTGATGGCGTTGCGCGAAGTTGCGCAAAATCAGCTTGCAGATAGAACTCACACGATACGCGGCGGCTCAGACCTTCTGCCCGGGGCTTTCGCTGCGCGCCTCTCATCGGAAATTCATTACGGCTCGCCTGTCTTCAAAATTGAGCATGGACCAAAATCTGTGCGCGTCCATTTTCTTCAAGCCGGAATCAGGCAAACGATGGAGGCGGACAGGCTGCTTTGCACGCTTCCGTTCTCTGTGCTCAAAACCATTGAAGTCTCTCCCGCGTTCTCTCCTGCAAAGCGGAAGGCCATTGAAGAGCTTGGCTACACTTCCGTCTCGCGTGTCTATATGCAGGCGCGCAGAAGAGTCTGGTCTGAGCAGGGAATGGGCCTCGTCAGCTACACAGACCTTCCAGCGATGACGCTTGTGGATTCAACCATCAACCAGCGCGGCGCACGCGGCGTCCTGCACTCGTACATGAGCGGCAAGGAGGCGCGGCGCACGGCTGCTCTGGCAGAGAGCGAACGATTGCGCGCGACTCTCGAAGAGACGGAAAAAGTTTACGCAGGCGTGCGCGCGAATTTCGAGGGCGGGGTGTCGAAGTGCTGGGACGAAGATGAATGGGCGCGCGGCGCGTATGTTTATTTCAAGCCGGGACAGATGAGCGAGCTGCTGCCCGCTATTGCAAGCACAGAAGGGCGCGTGCATTTTGCTGGCGAGCACGCTTCCACGCTGCCCGGCTGGATGCAGGGCGCGCTCGAATCGGGCCTGCGCGCGGCGCGCGAGATTAACGAAGCTGTATGAATGAAAAGCTGTCCGTGGTCCGTAGTCAGTGGTCCGTTGTTT
>JBAWGU010000541.1:0-17621 GCA_049593215.1 Pyrinomonadaceae bacterium | reverse complement strand
TCTCAAGTTCAGCTCTTCATTGATGGTCATTTCGTAGAAGAACGTCCGGCGGATCAGCCGCGCCCGGACCTCTTAGCCGGAGGCGTCTCGGGCGATGGGCGGCACGGGTTCTTTTTCTTCACGCCGCCGCTCGCTGCGGGCGAACATGAAGCGCGCGCTTATGTTGTGCAGATGGGAAGCGCGGAGCAGGAACGCACGCTGCGCCTCATCGGGCGACCCGTCAGGTTTTCAATCAAGTGAAGATGGAAACGCCGATGAAGAGCTTAGGAGAGAAGCAGCATTGAAGGTTGAAGACAGAAAAGAGGAAATTTCATCTCCCTCAGATGATGTATATGAAAGAAACGCTTCCGCCCTGAGCGAGCGTTTAATAGCGCTCTGGGAGATAGTGTCCGTTCTTGCCTCCTTCCTGATAGGCATCTGGATAGTTCTCCCACTTGCCGAGCATAAATTTTTGGTGGGCGCAATTCCTCTGAGCTTCGCCCTGCTTCTGATGCTCGTTTCTCATCGCGCGCGGCGCGAGACGCCTCAACAGATTGGCTGGCGGATGGACAACTTTCTTCAAGCGGTGCGGCTGCTCTTTTTTCCCATGCTTGGCGTCGCAGTGGTGATCATCTTCATTGGCTGGCGCAATCATAGTTTTCGTCTGAACAAGTTGGAGAATTGGGAGTGGGTGGCATGGCTCTTCCTGTGGGGATTGATCCAGCAATACGCATTGCAGGGATTTATCAACCGCCGCGCACAGATAGTCTTGGGGCAGGGCTACCAGAGTGCGCTGCTTGTCGCCGTCGTCTTCGCTCTCCTGCACTTGCCGAACCCCTGGCTCACCGTTGCGACCTTCGTCGGTGGTTTTATCTGGGCCACCGTTTACCAGAGAGCGCCAAACCTCTTTGCTCTGGCTATTTCACACGGATTGATGTCAATGCTTTTAGTCTGGGCCTTGCCGCCGGGCATCATGAAGGGGCTGCGAGTTGGTTTTAAGTACTTCGGCTAACGCTCCAAAGCCAGCGCATTTATGACAAACACTTCGTATCTCGGCATTTGACAAGTCTTATGTGAGAATACAAACTTATGGATTGTATTCAACCTTTCAAGGGGTGAAATGTAATCAAGGCGATGATTCATGAAAATATTGGCGTGATGGGGCAAGCCTCAGCAGCAGAGGTTCATACACCTGCTGTCAACGTTCCTTCCACACAGCCCTCAAGACATGCGCTTCCAGACACTCCGGTAGTCCTCAACGATTCGCAGGCCGCGAGCACGGCATTTAACATTCGTGATATTTATTCCTACCGCGAGTTGCTCTATTTTCTAGCATGGCGCGACATCAAAGTCAGATACAAGCAGACTGCCATGGGAGCGGCCTGGGCCATCATCCAACCGCTTTTTATCATGATTGTCTTTGCAGTCTTCTTCGGCGTCTTCATCGGAATGCCGACTGAAGGAATGCCCTACACGCTCTTCTTTTATTGCGCCATTGTGCCGTGGACCTTTTTTTCCGGCTCGCTCACGACGAGCAGCAACAGCCTGATTGGTAATAGTAATCTGATTACGAAGATCTATTTCCCTCGCGTCATCGTTCCCATCGCAACTGTCGGAGCCGGATTGGTTGACCTACTGATTACGGTTGTCATTCTCGTTGGAATGATGTTCGCCTATCGCGTCGGGTTCTCATGGAGAATCCTGATGATGCCAGCGATGCTGCTGTTGACCGTGCTGTTTTCGATGGCAATCGGCGTCTGGCTTTCGGCTTTGACGGTCAAGTACAGGGATATTCGCCATGCGCTGCCGTTTATCTTGCAGATGTGGATGTATCTGACGCCGATTATCTACCCCTTGAGCGTGCTCTCGCCAAAATGGCAAAAGCTGATGTACATCAATCCGCTGACAGGCATTACCGAAGGCATCCGCGCGGCAGCCATGGGCAAGGAGTTTAACTGGCCCGCCATCGAGTGCAGTCTGGTTATTACCGTGCTCACGTTCGCTCTGGCCGTCTCAGCCTTTCGCCGGATTGAAAAGAGCTTTGCCGATCTGATTTAACCCGTGAGCTAATGAGACCAATTATCAGAGCGGAGAATGTCAGCAAGTGTTACCGCATTGGCGGTCTTGACCCGGGCTACGCAACTTTTAGAGAGATGCTGGCCGAGCGTATGGCCGCGCCGATTAAAAGATTGCGCGGGCGAAAAGGCGTGGCAACGGAAGATGTCTGGGCCTTGAAGGACATTAACTTTGAAGTCTTGCCGGGCGAAGTCGTCGGCCTCATCGGCCACAACGGAGCGGGCAAATCAACGCTGCTGAAAATTCTCTCTCACATCACAGTGCCGACCACAGGGCGCACGGAAGTTTACGGAAGAATCGGCAGCCTGCTCGAAGTCGGGACAGGATTTCACCCGGACCTGACAGGGCGCGAGAACATCTTTCTCAACGGAACGATTCTCGGCATCAAGCGCGACGAGATAGCCCGCAAGCTTGATGAGATAGTGGAGTTCTCCGGCATCGCAAACTACATTGACACTCCGGTCAAATGGTATTCCTCAGGCATGTACCTGCGCCTTGCTTTTTCCGTCGCCGCGCATCTGGACACGGAAGTTCTCTTCATGGACGAAGTGCTGGCAGTCGGCGACACAGCCTTTCAACTCAAGTGCATGGACAAGATGCACGAGATTAGGCAGCAGGGCCGCACGATTCTCTTCGTCTCTCATAGCATGGTGGCTGTGACACGGCTCTGCAAGAGAGCCATTCTGCTTGAGAAAGGTCGGATGATGGGCGACGGGCCTGCCGAGCAGATTGTCAACGAGTACATGGGCGCGAGTCTGAAAGTCACCAACGAGCGAGCGTGGCCTGATTTGGAAACATCTCCGGGCAATGAAATCGTCCGCCTGCGGCGAATAAGGGTCTGCGACCGTGAGGGAGCCACTGCGGAATCCATGGACATTCGCTTCCCCGTCGGCATAGAGATAACTTATGATGTGCTGCAATCCGGCCATGTGCCTTTGCCCAAGCTTGACCTCTACAATGAAGGCGGCACACATCTTTTCACCTCTTACGATGTCAAATCAGAGTGGCGCGACAAACCGCATCCGGTTGGCCGCTATGTGAGCACGGCATGGATACCCGGCAATTTTCTCTCGGATGGCAATCTGTTCGCCAGCGTGGCTTTAGTTTCACACGTCCCTGCGACCGCTCTCCATGCTCACGAACTTAATGTCGTGACTTTTCAGATAGTTGATAATCAGCATAAAGACTCTGCGCGCGGAGATTACGTTGGCCCTCTGGCGGGAGCAGTCAGGCCCATTCTGGATTGGACCACAAGTTTGGCTCATGAAAGCGAGACGCAGGCGTTTACGGCGGCGTCAATACCATGAAGTCATTGGCTCGCGGGCCGCTTTAACCGCTCAATCTCGCGCGGGCGTGAAGTCTCTTCTTCGGCGGGCAGCCATCAGGGGCGGCGTGGAGGTTTGATAATGAACACAATCAACCCGTTAAATCACCCGATCTGCCTCTCTTTCCCTGCGCGTATTGCCATGTCAGCCTGGATCGGGCATGTGCCGTTCGCCATGTATCTGGTGGATATTCTGCGCCCGCAAACCTTCATCGAGCTTGGCACGCACTACGGCGTTTCGTATTGCGCTTTTTGTCAGGCGGTGAAGGAGCTAAGGTTGGCGACGCGCTGCTACGCCGTTGATACATGGCAAGGCGATGCGCACGCCGGATTCTATGGCCCTGAGGTGCTGACCGAACTTAAGGAACATCACGATCCTCTCTACGGCGGCTTCTCGCGCCTTGTGCAAAGCACATTTGAAGAGGCTCTGACGCATTTTCCGGATCAGTCATTTGACCTGCTACATCTCGACGGCTTCCATACGTATGAAGCAATGAAACGGGATTTTGAGCAGTGGCTGCCGAAGATGACAGAGCGCGGCGTCATCTTATTTCACGATATTAATGTGCGGGAGCGCGACTTTGGCGGGTGGAAGCTCTGGGCAGAACTCAAGCAGCAATATCCCAGCTTCGAGTTTGTTCATTCACACGGATTGGGCGTGCTCGCAGTCGGGCATGATTATCGGGAAGAGCTGCGCGCTCTACTTAACTGCTCCGAAGAGGAAGCGACCAGCCTTCGCCATTTTTTCTCGCAACTCGGCGCGCGGCTCGAAGAGGCGCAGGAGCTACAAACGCTCCGGTATTCCGCTAAAGAACTGATAACGGCCCGGCAAGAGAAGCAGACTTTTGAAGAACAGTTGCGAGCGACGCACGCGCAACTGCAAGGAGTGCAGCCACAGGTCGCCGCTCTCACGCAACAACTACAAGAGCGTGAAGCACAGCTACAGGAGCGCGAAGCGCAAAGCCAGGAGCAGAGCGCGCAGTTGAGCGCACTGACAAAGCACCTTGACGATCTGCACCGCCAAGCCACAGAGAGAGAAGCGCGCTTGCAAGAGCATGAGGCGCAGTTGGCAGACTTGACGCGCCGCCTTCAGGAGAGTGAAGCAGGAGTAAAGGTGCGCGACGTGCAGATACAGGAAGATGCTCTACAGATTGCGAGCCTGAACAGAGAGCTAAAAGAAAGCGAGCAACAGGCCAACGAAAAAGAGCAACACATCAATGAAAAAGAGCTTCAATTAAGACGGCTGCTCCAACAGGCCAACGAACAAGAGTTACAGCGCGCTCAACTGTCCCAGCAACTCGAAGAGTTGAAGCGGCAGGCAAGAGAGCAGGAGACGCTGGTTCGTGAAGCGAAATTACAACTACAGGCGAGCAATCATGAGATTAAAGAGCAGGAGCAGAAACTGCTAGAGCAGACACAGCAGCTACTAGAACAAACACAGCAACAGCTAGAGCAGACACAGCAACTCAGAGAGCTAAAGCAGGAGCTGCAATATAAAGATCGCCAGTTGCAACTAACCGGTCAGCAATTACAGGCGCAGGAGCAGGGCATTCTGGACCTCGGCGTGATGCTCGAAGGTAAGGAGATGCAGGTCCGCGATTTGAGCCTGAAGCTTCATGAGCAAGAGCGCTGGCTTGAAGTTTACAAGGCGACCACAGAAGAGTTTAGCAATTCAGGCTCATACCGCTTGGGCCGCGCCCTGACATGGCCTTTAAGATTACTGAAGAAACCGCAAGCTGTTTCTAACGGAAACGCGCCTCGCATGGCCTTGCCTCATGTTGCGGCTACGCCGGACGACGGCGCGCGCCTGCGCCAGCCTCAGACTGAACCGGACGCACCCTCGTTGGATGACTCGGATGATGACATCCAAAGAGAGACAAACATTTCCAACGCGCGTGATAGGAGTTTGGAGTCGGTGGTCATCACTGCGCCTAAAGCTTCGTTTAGCCTGCCTGATGCGCTCTTTGACGCCGAGTGGTATCTGCGCGAGAACCCGGACGTGGCGCAAACCGGCCTCGATCCGCTTGAACACTATCTGCGTCTGGGAGCGAATGAGGGGCGCGCGCCGCATCCGCTCTTTGATCCGAAGTTCTACTTAAAAACTTACCCTGAGGCCGCCATTAGCGGGCTTAACCCTCTACACCACTATCTGACTGAAGGGTGGAAGAAAGGCTACAAGCCGAATCCGAAATTCGATCCCGCTTTCTACGTAGCGATCTACGCAGACATTGCCGAAGCCGGAGTCGAACCGCTCACGCATTTCATCACAGACGGACTGCGGGAAGGCAGGGTCGGTTGTCTGGATGATGTTTACCTTGAGCCTTTCGCCTCAGACGTGGTGATTCCGCGCGAGCCTATCGCGGCGGGCCACACGGCCTTCGAGTCTGATGTGAAAGCCGTCGCGCTTTACCTGCCGCAGTTTCATCCTATTCCTGAGAATGACCTGTGGTGGGGCGAGGGCTTTACAGAGTGGACCAATGTGCGAAGAGGTGAGGCGCAGTTTAAGGACCATTATCAACCGCATATTCCATCCGGCCTGGGCTACTACGATTTGCGCGAACCAGACGTGCTTGAGCAGCAAGTTCGCCTCGCGCGGGATTACGGGATTCACGGATTCTGTTTCTATTACTACTGGTTTGCGGGCAAAGTTCTGTTGGATTTACCCGTTCGCCGGATGCTTGAAACGGGCAAGCCGGATTTCCCGTTCTGCGTCTGCTGGGCGAATGAAAATTGGACCCGCCGTTGGGACGGGCGCGAGAGCGACATTCTGATTGCCCAGCAGCATTCTCCGGAAGATGATCTGGCATTCCTGCAAAACATCAAAAATGTCCTGCTGCACAAAAACTACATCAGAGTAAACGGTAAGCCGCTCCTCATCGTCTATCAACCGTCCCTGCTTCCCAACGCTCAGGCTACAGCCGAGCGCTGGCGCGAACATTTCCGCGCAGAAGGTGGCGGCGAAATCTTCTTAGCCGCGATGAAAACCTTTGGCGACAAGACGCCGCCGGGTAACTACGGGTTTGATGCTGCGATACAGTTTCCACCTCACGCCAGAACTTCACCTGTCACCCCTCTGGTCGAAGATTTGAACAAGTCTTTCGCCGGGCAGGTCTATGATTACAATCAGGTCAAGCGATGCTTTATTGATGATCTGCGCGCTCTAAATTCATCCCAGCCTATTTATCCGGGCGTGATGCCTTCATGGGATAATTCAGCGCGTCGGCGCGACAAAGCGAGCATCTGGATTAACGCTTCACCTGAGTCGTACTACGATTGGCTCCTGCAAGTGGTCAACTTCCTACGCAGCCGCAAACCAAACGAAGAGCGCTTCGTCTTCATCAACGCCTGGAACGAATGGGCCGAAGGCTGCCACCTTGAACCGGATCATCTCTTTGAGTATGCGTGGCTCAATGCGACGAGGCTTGCTCTGCAAGCGGAAAGCGATGCGGGAAGAGTTGAGGATAGCTCTTGCGCGGCAGTCGGCGGCTTGGACGTTTCTCATGGTCGCTTTAAAGAGGCGTCAGGGCGGGCAATTTAGCAGTCTTTAATAGAAGCGAATTATGTTAAGGGACTCAAACTTGAATCCAGCCGCAAATGATGCGCCCCTAAACATTCTCTTTGTCTCTCACGACGCTTATCCGCACGGAGCGCAGTATCTTCTGCTAAATCTGGTCGGCTGGCTGAAACAGAACGGGTTTGTTAATCCGCGATTCGTTTTAGCGGGGCCGGGCAGCCTCGTTGATGAATTCCTGAGAGTTGGTCCGGCATTGCGCCTCGACGCAATCTGGCAGGACGGCGCTGCTTCGGAGCGTGCGCTGCGACTGTTACGATCTTTTAGCGGAGACAATCTCTCAGCCGTCTATCTCAACTCTGCTGCTGCGGGCCATGTGATTGAGCTGACAAGGCACTTGAATGTGCCGCAGATTGCGCATGTGCATGAGCTTGAAAAGAGCATTGAGCGCTGGGTCGGCGCTAAGAAAATGGCAGCCTTGCAAGCTTACGCAGACCTCTTTATTGCCGCTTCCAAGCCCGTCGCAGATAATCTTCATGAGCGCCATCAGATTCCAGGACAGAAGTTGAGGGTTGTGGACGCTTTTATTAAGTGTACGGGGATTCGCAGTCTCAGCAAGGCTGAAAAGCGTAGTTGCAAGTCGGCTCTGGGCCTGAATCCCGAGACAAAAGTTGTGCTTGGCTGCGGCACGACGGACTGGCGTAAAGGGCCGGACCTGTTCGTAGAGGTGGCACAGGCTGTGCGCCGGAATTACGGTTCTCTGGTCCAATTTGTCTGGGTGGGAAGTGAAACTGCCGAAGGAGAAAGACGCGAACTGGAGCAGATGACGAATGCCGGAGGGCTGGGAGAGCAGGTAAAGTTTATCGGAGAGGTATCAAACCCTCTACCATACATGCTTGCAGCAGACGTGTTTCTGCTGCCGTCGCGTGAGGACCCGTTTCCACTCGTGTGCCTTGAAGCCGCCGACTGCGGAATCCCTGTCATCTGCTTTGCAGAGGCTGGCGGGATGCCAGACTTCGTTGGCGCTACCGGCGGCGCAGTCGTCCCTTATTTAGACATCCGCGAGATGGCTGAGACTCTAAGTTCGTTTTTGCGCGATGAGGCAAAAGCTCTGCGGTTGGGTGAGCAGGCGAGAGAGAAAGTGCGAAGTCAATTCGATGTCTCTGTAAAGGGACAGGATATTTATAAGATTCTGAAAGATGTCTGTAGCGCAGAGGAAGGCGGCTTAGCCCTCAGCGACTTTAAAGCCGTCGGGGGATGAAGAGTCTCATCCGCTCGCCTTAGAGAGTTATGCAATATCCCAAAGTATCTGTCATCGTGCCAAACTATAATCACGCACGCTATCTCTCCGAGCGGCTCGATTCTATTCTGGACCAGACATACAACGATCTTGAATTGATTATCCTCGATGATGCCTCAACGGATGATAGTTGTAAGATACTCACACGCTACTACGCCAGGCCGCGTGTGCGGATTCTGGTCAACGACAGAAATAGCGGCTCCGCCTTCCCACAGTGGAATCGTGGTATCTCTCTCGCCAAAGGCGAATACATCTGGATTGCCGAATCGGACGATTCAGCAGACCCGCATTTTTTAGAAACGCTCATCCCCTTGCTCGACGAGAACCCGGGCATCGGAGTCGCTTACTGTCAATCACGTCTCATCAACCTTGAGAGTGTTAATGTTGGTGACAGCTTAAACTGGACGAGCGACCTGGACCCTGAACGGTGGAAATCCGATTTTATCAACAACGGTCGTGACGAGATTAGCAAATATCTGATTTACAAAAACACGATTCCAAACGCGAGCGCGGTCGTTACGCGGCGCAGCACGCTGAGCAAGGTGTTGCCCGTAGACACTTCATTTAAGCTGTGCGGGGATTGGATGCACTGGGGGCGTGTGCTGCTACAGACAGACGTTGCTTACGTTGCCGAACCGCTCAACCATTGGCGGCTCGAATCATCGAACTCAAGACTTTATCCCCCCGGCGTCATCGAATGGCAGGAAGGGCAGCGCGTCATACGCCATCTGACGGCAGCCCTCGGATACACTGATGCCGAAAAGACAGAAGCCCTGATGGGTTTCATCGAACGCTGCATGACATGGGTTGCCGCTTCGGCTGGTCTGCCCTGATTGTCTGTATGCGCTTCGGTGGTAAACGCCGATTTCATTCTTAATTAGCCCGACAATATAAGAAAAGAGTTGCTCATAGTAAGTGTTACCTTTGTCGTTGCCAGTAAACGCCAGCCCAGTCTATCTCTATCATCTCTTCCGTAATGCCATGCTCCCTACGATAATCATCCACGGCGGGTTGGCAGGCTCGCACGGCTTTATAATCATCTATAATGATATAGCCTCCGACAGAGAGCTTGGGATAGAGATAAACAAGAGCATCAATCGTTGACTCGTACATATCTCCGTCAAGACGCAGCAAAGCGATTTTGTCTATTGGAGCGGAAGGGAGCGTCTCTCTAAACCAGCCTTTGAGAAATTTCACCTGCTCGTCCAGAAGACCGTATCTTTCAAAGTTCGACTTCACCGTCTCTAAGGAGACCGCCAGAAAGTCTATCTTATGGTGCTCGTCTCCGCTATCTTGCGGATAGAGTTCCGCGTTAGGGCGGGGAAGCCCTTCAAACGAGTCTGCGACATAGACGTTGCGATCACCGATGCCGTAAGCCTTCAAGATAGCGCGCATGAAGATGGAAGCGCCTCCGCGCCATGCGCCTGTCTCAACGAAATCTCCCGGGATGTTTTCTTTGATAATCTGCTCACCGCACGCCTGAATATTATCCAGACGCTTCATTCCAATCATGGTATGTGCCTGACTGGGCCAGTCCATTCCGTTCGCGCGAAGATAAGGGTCGAACTGAGGCGGTTGTCCCATCCCTGCGTTATCATCCATGTAGATGAAGTTCGTGAGGATGCGCTTCATTAAATCAAGATAGAGCGCGACTGTATCTTTCATAGTATAAATTCACCCTGTCCACGGTTCGTCGTCGTGGCTAAGATAGCCCCGGGCAACTACGTCTTAAATGAGCCAAACTCTCAGCGCGGTTTGAAACTTGCAGTGTTAAATGATTTAATATCGCGCTGGTATCAGACATTCTTACGAGCTAAGGAGACCACAAGTGTCAAAAAGATTAATGCAGTTTTGTATAATAGTTGCGCTCATTATAGGCAGTATCTTTCTCTCAGCCTGTAGCAACGATGAAGCGGTGAATGCACCCTCGAATACGGCAAATGCTAATGCAACAAATACAGCGAATCCTGCTAATGCGTCAAACCAGAAAGCAGGAGGCGGGTCGAATTCTACCAGTAAATCCACTTATTACGGCGCTATTGATTTTAGGGATTGCGAGGCAGTGAAGGGTTGGGTGTGGAACAGCGCCGATCCTAAAGCTGATATTAAAGTATCTCTCTATATTGACGATAAGATGGTGGAGACAATACCCGCCAAAACTATGCGGCCAGACCTCAAAACTCAAAATATAGGGACCGGCGAATATGGCTTTTCCTTCAAAATACCTGCCAGCTACAAAGACGGGCAGTCGCATACGGTGAGCGTGAAAACTGCAAGTGGTGATTACACCCTGCCCGCCGTTCAAGGTCTCTTTGCTACGGCTGCTTGTAAACCATAACAGGCGGCGAAGAGCGCAACCTCTCGTCTGAGCAAATTTAAGAGTACGGCTGCTTTGTCAGTTGCTACTTCGTGAGCACGAACACACACTGGTCAACTGTCTTGAACTCAGGATAGAACTCGCATGAGCTGAATCCAAAGGAGGCGTATCTTTCCTCTAACCATCGCTTTGGAATCCAGGTCTCGCCATAAAAATCTTGAGATAACTCTCCTCCACCGCCCGTAGGATAAAACTGAAAAGCGCTGCTCTCGTACACCTTCCGAATTGTTTCGGCCCTCGGAAGCAATGACGCAGGGAGGTACGGAGTGTTCTTTTGGTCCAGAGTTTCCAGATAGTCTATGTGAGATTTCCCGCGCGTCGTGATAATGAGCTTACCTCTTGGAACAAGTAGATACGCGAAGTGGCGTAGCCAGTCACTACATTCCTGTTCAGCCAGATGAGAGAAGACAGAAAAGGCATAACAAAGCCCGATAGACCCCTCCTGCATGGAGAGTGGCGGCCTGACATGGCACTGAGAAATAACGAAAGGAGGATTCAGGCTCCGCGCATACTCGACAGCCTCTTTCATCGCATCAAGCATGAACAAACGCTGCGGCTGAAACTCTCTCAGAAAGAGACGTAAGATGCGTCCCCACCCGCCCCCAAAGTCCAAAAGCGTATAGCTGCTCATGTCAAGTTTTGGCAAGTTTTCAAGAACGAACTTATAAAAATCGAATGCTTGCTGGAGGTTTTCGCGCCCTGTTCTGCCGGTAAATCGCATTTGCACCTCGTCGGGCGGCAGGTCCGGTATGGCGATGCCTAATTTTGCGCGATATATCTCAGGATTGAGATTAGCCTCAAACCATTCATTATCCGAAATTTGTTCCATAAGCTTGTTTTCTGCTAACTATGCGAATTAACTTGGAGTTTGTTAGAATCGGACGCTGACCAACAACTCGTCTATTCAATTTGACATCAATTAACCGATATTACGCTGCCGAGTCTGGTCTGGCAACAAGCGGTGCTGTGCAATAATTGTAACCATTTATGGGCAGCGTCACACATCCTTACACACCCGTTTAATATTTCGAGGAGGTTGAAAATGGTAACAACTGTGACCCCTGACGATTGGTTCAAACGCCGCCCCTGGGTGGATGAGCCTGACGCCGCAATCAAGGCGTATGTCAACTCGGTTGCGACGATTAAAGACTATGACCTCAAAGAAAAACTTGAAAGCTGGAGAGAGAACGGCATTGTCATCTTTGAAGGCGCGGTTGATACGGCCAAGATAGATGCGCTGCTTGAGGATGTTGATTATCTGGTCCAGCATCAGAAAGAGTTTGAAATCACGGTCGAGGTGCGTGGGCAACATTATCCCATCAAAGAAGTTGAGACAGCCGAGCTGCTACGCAGCGAGCGGCTTAAGATCAATAATCTACATACCGTATCCAAGGCCGCAGTGCAGTGCGCTCTGAATCGCTTCGCAACCTCATTCCTACGGCATGTTTTTCAGGACATTCCCTGTGTGATGCAATCATTGTTTTTCATCAGAGGCAGCCAGCAGCCGGTTCACCTTGATTACCCTTACGTCTGCGTTCAAGAGCATATCGCAAATCTTGCCGCATCCTGGGTGGCCCTCGAAGACGTGCATGAAGATAGCGGGCCGTTGGCATATTATTGCGGCAGCCAAAGGCCGGAGAAGTTACCATTCTTCGACTGGGGAACGGGGAGCATCTTATACGATGATAGCGCCCCACGGCATCCGCAGGATTTCTCAAACTACCTGTACTCAGAGATAAACAGGCTCAACATCCCGTCGCAAGTATTTCTTCCTCGTAAGGGAGACATACTTATCTGGCACGCTTATCTTGCGCATGAGGGCACGGAGATTAAAGACCCGAGCCGGACACGCAAGTCACTTGTGACGCACTACACCAGCAAGAATTCGTATCCGCGCCTTCATAAGTACCCGCAGGCGGATGAGACCGGACGGTTTTATATCGAAAATGGAGGCGTCTTTTACTATCCGCCGTGGACGGAAGGGTGGCAGATGTTGCCGTCCTGGGGCAGATAGCCGCTCGGCCTGCGGCGCATGAGCACAACGCCGCTGCTCTAATTTCAAATTAGGACCACTAAATGCGAGTTCTTGATTTGCTGAAGCGCAAAGGTTCCGGGACACAGAGCGTTTCTGAAGTTCCCTGGTTTGATAAGCCGGATGCGCGGGATTTGCTTGAGGGACGCAGGCGTCTGGAGCGGCTCAGCGATGAAGATTACGCCTTGCTGAAAAAGTGGATGACAGATGGCTACTGCGCAGTATCGGGCCTGATCCCTGAAGAGCAGATTGACGCGATGGCGCGGGACATGGACCAAATCTGGACTGCCGGGCGTCCCATCAAAGGTTTACAGATATTAGACCTTCTGCTCGAACCGCAAACGCCGTTAAGGAATCTTTCGCACGCAGAGCTTCTGGCGATAGAGCCTGAAGAGCGTTTCAAGGTGCGCGAGGCTTCTCACTGGCGCGTTCACGGCTTTTACCTTTTCTCTCAACATGCCAGAAAGATTTTCGAGAATCGTGAACTGATTCGCCTTGCCTCTTTAATTCTCGGATGCCCTGCCGAACCTACTTTCACCATCAACTTTACATACGGCAGCGAGCAGGCTCTGCATCAAGACACTGCTGTCTTTCATGTCGAGCCGCGCAACTATCTGGTCGGCGCGTGGCTCGCCTGCGAAGACATTTCGCCTGAAGCGGGGCCGCTCGTCTTCTATCCGGGTTCTCAACGCGAGCCGCTCTTTCCGAAATTCGACAATTATCCTCAGACGAATCTGAGGACCGCGCAGAACACACAGGAGTATTCAGACTACGTGGCTCAGTGTAGCCAGCGCTACGAGCGCAAGCTTTATGATGCGAGGAAGGGCGACATCTTTCTGTGGCATGGAATGTTGATACACGGCGGAAGCGAGGTAAGCGACAAGCACAAAACGCGCCGCTCCTACGTTTGCCATTACATCCCGCCGGGCATGGACGTGTCAGCGAAAGTCAAAGGGCCGTTCAATTGGTAGTAAGTTGAGCAGGTAAAGCTAACCGACAATCTCTTTCAAACGTTGCGCGAACGCCGCAGGCGAGCAATCGGTTTCGATCCGTTTGAGGGCGTTCTGTCGAAGATGATTCCAAAGCCGTTCGTCACCGTAAAGCCTGACACAAGATGCGGCAAAACTCTCAGCATCGTCAGCGAGCAATAACTCCTCTTCGTCGTTCCAGCCGAGTTGAGCGCCGATTAGTGTCGTCGCAACCAGCGGAAGCCCGTGCGCCGCAGCTTCGTGAGCTTTATGCGGGATGCCAGCGCAAAAGCGCGTCGGGGCAACGAAGAGGCGCGCATGATTATAAAGGTCTGTTAAATCATCCACCTTGCCCAATACTTTAATCTGTCCCTTGTTCAGTTCAAAAAAGAATTCGGAGGTGTCGTGACCGGCGATGAGGAAATTGACATCAGGACCAAGCTTTTTCAAGATGAGCGGCAGCACTTTCTTGCTGAACCAGACGACTGAATCCGCGTTCGGCGTGTTGTAATCGTGGATGGCTCCGATGAAGAGTATGTCTTTGCGCTCTTCAAACCTGTTCGGCGTCGGACGCGCGCAGAGAGTGTGGCCCAGCGTATGCACCTGCTTGAAACCATGATTGATGAACTCCTGCCGCTCCCTCTCGGAGACGGAAATAATCGAGTGGCAGTTCTCCATCAGCTTCATCTCGCCGTTGATTAATCTCTCCTGCTCTTCAACGCAGGGCCGCTTGCCTTTGAGCCGCAGGCGCTCAATCTCTCGGAGAGAGAAGAGAGCTTCGGCGTCGTAAATTATTTTCACTCCGGCAAAGAGTCGCGGGTGCTGCTCCAGCAGGGAATTAAAGACCTCTACGTTGTGCGGGCGGCTGATGTAGATAATGTCGTAATAGCCGATGCGCTCCATGATGAATCTTTGCAGGTCGCGCCGCCCGCGATCTAAAACCACCTCGACTTCGCGCGGGATATCCTGATAGACGCTGGCCCAATCTTCGTGCGGGAAACTGAGCGGATAGCAGGTCACGCAATGATTCATGCGGACAAGCTCGCGGATCACATGATTGCTTCTGGTAAAGCCTGAGCCGGAATTCAAATGCGGCACTCTGTCGTCAAGATAGAGAATGCGTTTGCTGCAAGGGTTTCGGTGCTGCCGCGCGCTCAGAATATTTGTAGATGAATACTCCTGTTGGCCGCGCAGCCATTCACGATGCTTGGCGACGAAGATGTTGCGATGCTGCGTCTGCAACTCAATCGCGTTCTGGTGTGAAGCGGAGCTGGCAAACTCGTAATGCAACACGGAGATGTTCGGATCGTAAACGACACGCTTGCCCTGCTTCCACAATCTGACGCAATAGTCCGTCTCTTCGTAATAGGCAGGCGCATAGTCTTCGTCAAAACCGCCCGTCTGCAAAAAGAGGTCGCGGCGTGTGAGCAGAAAGACGGCGGAGCAATAGTCAACGTCGCGCTTGAACATATAAGCAGGCGCGAAAGGAGAATCCCCGCGCCCGTAGCCCAGACACGAGCCGTCCTGCCAGATGATGCTTCCGGCCTCTTGCAGCGTCCCGTCCGGCAAAATCACTTTGCCGCCCACCGCGCCGATGTCTTCGGAAGAATTCAGCGTCTCAATCGCGGCGGAGATGCCGTCGCCCTGTAGCTGCGCGTCGTTATTGAGGAGCAGAAGATAACGCCCGCGCGCAAGCTTTGCCGCCTGATTGCAGGCTTTAAGGTAATGCACGTTTGTCGGGTTCTCGATAATCCGCGCGCCCTTCACGCGTTTGAGCAATGCTTTGGTTTCGTCTGTCGAAGCGTTGTCAATGATGACCACTTCATAGGAAGAGACGTTGCTCTTAAAGATCGAGTAGAGGCATTGAAGCGTTAGCTCTGCGCGGTTATAGAGGACGAGGATGATGCTTGCCGAAGGACGCTCGTGTTGCGGAAACTTGATGAAAGAATCCGAGATCAGAAAACTCTCCAGAGAGATTTTGCTGATGGAGGTGAGCAGCCGCTTGCCTGTCGAGAGACTATCACGAAGGTACGAATCAAAAGATACGTCGGAAGAGGTTTTTACCGAGCCATTCTCTCTGGGCAGGATGATGGCGGTGTTGAATGACGAGAGGTCTTCCCTCTCAACAATCTCGATGGTTCGAGTGTAGTCTTTGACATTGCCGCGACGGTCAACGACGCGCACGGTCAACTCCTGTCGTCCCTGAAACGCAGGGTCAACCAGCAGCGTGCCTTCGTACCCGCAGTTGACAGACGCTTGCGAGGTGTAAGACGCCACGTCGAGTCGCGGACAGCGATGCCTGAGAGTCCCTATCGAGATCGTGTCGAGAAAAGCTTCGACGTGAATGATCGGAGCAGCCGTTGAATAGGCCCAGCCTTTAATCTCAAGATTCCTTGTCACGCGAACGCCTTCGCCGGGCTGTTCCAACGCTCCGCGAAAAGCGACGCGCTTTAAGTGTCGAAGCCCCGGCCTGATTCTGAGGCTCAAAAAGTTCAAACGGCGCAGCCAACCCGTGAGACGCCACGAGCGCGACTTAACTATCCACTGCAAAATCTCATTCTTATTCTTTAACTGAGAGTGCATCTCGGAGAGCATCACGCCCATCTCGCCCAGACGCGCCTCAGACTCTTCAAGGCGCGCGCGCATCGCAGACACATCTTCCGTCGGCTCGCTGAGCTGCTCTTCAGATACGGCCAACTGTTCGAGCGAGCCGGAAAGCTCGTCGTCCGTTTCCAACTCTTCCGGGAAAGGGTCGCTCTCAAAATTATCCAGAGGCAGACGAGTGGATTTCCTGATCTGCTCATCAAGCGGGAAAGAAAATCTGTTATCTATCTGCTTCACGGTGCTTACCTCTGCCGAACATCTAAAAACCAGCCGCCGATTTCTTTAACGATGGTGGGCATAGTCCTGCATGTTCCAGTCAGGTTATTACCTTTAATTAATCACAACTGTATGATTCCCGAAATTGTTATGAGGTGAAGATAAGCCCCTTGCGAATACCTATCAACCCTCCGTGATCAATGCAGGGACGCCAGAGAAAGTTGGGGGTTTTAGAGGTTGGCGTTCCTTCGATAAAAGCTAATATCAAGTTGCAACTATAATTCACCGGAGAACTTAATTGCAACCATACGGAATTAGCGAAATCCGTTAAGTCCGCTTTCGTACCGTCAACGGATTGAGCTGGCAATTAACTACGATTGATTGCCGTCAGCTATCAACTGTCATTGCGGGAAAGCGAGCGCGACCATTGTGACAACAATAGCCGCCATCAATGAGCGCCTGTTGATGCGCCGCGCTCGCGCGCGAAGCTCTGCCGCCACCTGCTCGTCTTCAATATTCTCTTCGCCCTGATCCATGTTGCACACTCCGCGCGCAGCCAGCGCGATGCAGGTCTTCTCTTTCGCCTGAAAGAATCCGAGCGCGGCAATCCAGATAGGAAAGAAGACAAACAGGCGAAGCCAGCGCGGCTCGTTCCATGCGACCAGCACAAAGACCAGAGCCGCGCCCGCCGCGAGCGCGACAATTCCCATCACACGGCGTTTGCGCTGCTCGCGCGGGCCGATGTTCGCAGCCTCTGCTGCTGTTGATTCCAACATGACTCTTTAAGGCTCGCCGGAGCGAAGCGTTGCAAGGGGCTGCCCCGCCGTCACGCGATCTCCAACGCGCGCGCTGATGATGCGCACGGTTCCGGCTGAAGAGGCGTTTGCCGTGACGATCTGTTCGCGCGGCGCAGTGGCGACAGAGCTTGCTTGATTCCTGTTCGGCTGTCGCGCGGCGATGAGTCCGGTCTGCGCGCTCGCTTCTGCATCTTTCGCTTTCTGCAAGCGCTGTTGAGCGCGTTCGTAGAGAGCGCGCTCGCCGTCAAGCTCTGCCTGCGAAGCCTGACCGGAAGCGACGAGCGGCGTCAGGCGTTGAACTTCCGCCTCGTGACGCACAACCTCTGCGCGAGCCGCTTCAATCTCTGCGCCTGCGGCCTTGAGATTGCGCGCGGCCTGAGCATCCGCGCTCTCGCCCGGAGTCGCCGCCGCCACAGGCGTTTCCGTCTTTACTGCAA